>DATJLK010000114.1:0-2526 GCA_035509615.1 Allostellaceae bacterium
TGCGGCAGCAGCACTTGTGCGCCGTCAAGCTGCCCGTTGCCGAGCAGCATACGAAGAAATCTCAGATAGTCGGGGCCGGTCGAATAGAGAGCGCCTCCCCCGGCCCAGAATTCCGGTTTTGCCGGCGGCATGTCGACCTCAACCGGTTCGAGCGAACCGTCGGGCTTGCGGTGATGAACCCGGATCAGCCGCTCGCGTTGCGCCGCGGACAGCTCGAACCCGCTATCCGTCATACCGAGCGGCGCAAAAATATGATCGCGGAAATAGGCATCGAGCGGCTGGCCGCTTGCCGCTTCGACGGCGCGACCCACCCAGTCGATGTTGATGCCGTATTGCCAACGCTCGCCGGGGTCGAACAGCAGCGGCATTTGCAACGAGGCGAGCTTGCCAGTGCTGGTCGATGGCGTCCGGGTGACGGCGTTGTAACGGATCAGCTCGCTGCTCAGCATCTCGTAGCCAAACCCGGCGGTGTGGCTCAGCAGATGGCGCAGGGTGATCGGCCGTTTGGCCGGACGCAGCCGCGGCTTTCCCGAGGGATCGAACCCTTCGAGCACCATTGGCGCGACGAGTTCGGGCAGCACTGCCGCAATCGGCTGATCAAGCCCCAGCCTGCCGCTCTCGACCAATTGCATCGCCGCGACCGAGGTCACCGCTTTGGTCATCGACGCGATGCGAAAGACCGTGTCGCCGGTCACTTGCGGGCCGGCTTCGCCGTCCTGCCGGCCAAATGCCCCGTGATAGAGGATGCCGCGATCGGTCGCGGCAAGTGCCACCACCCCCGGCACATCGCCGCTCGCGACGGCCTTTTGCAAAACCGCGTCGATCCCCGAACTAATCGCCATTGCCATTCTCTCAGCGTCGCCTTGGTGAGGCGTCCTTTGCCAGTTGCGAGGTGATGTCGGCAAACGTCACGGCCAGCGAGGTGCGGACGTCGAGCACCGTCGGCGCCCGCGTCGCAAGCGCCTCGGCCAGCGCCGGTGCGATCGCCCGCGGCTCCTCGATGCGCACTCCGCGGCAGCCCAGCGCACGGGCGATCGCGGCGTGATCCCAGTCGTTGAATTCGGCCGAGAACGGGCCCGAACCGTGCAACACCCAGCCCAGCGCCTTGTTGTTGAAGACGACCGTTATGATCGGGATGTCGTGCTCGACCGCGGTCATCAGCCCGTTCATCGTCATTGCGAAGCCGCCATCGCCGCATACCGCGACCACCGGCCGGTCGGGATGGACGAGTTTGGCGCCAAGGGCGGCCGGGATCGCGAAGCCCATCGGCCCCGATCCAGCCGCCTGCAAAAAGCCCTCGGCACGCTTTGTCTGGTAGAAATGCGTCATCATGATGCGGTTTTCGCCGGCATCGCAGGTGACGATCGCATCTTCGGGCAGGCCGCGCTGCAGTTCGCCAATCAGACGCTGCGGCAGGATCGGCACATCGTCGGCAAAATAGGCGGTGTCATTGAAATAGCCATGGCGCTCGCGATGGCCGGCGATTCGCCGCTCCGCCGCCGCCCGACGTCCGGTCCCGCCGGCCTTAATTTCTGCGGCGAGCTGGCCGAGGATCACCGCGGCATCACCGAGCAGCACATGTTCGGCCGGATAATTCCACGACGCGTTGCGCGGCTCGATATCGATCTGGATAAAGGTCTGCCGGGTCGGATCCAACAGCGTGCGATTTTCCCAGGCGGTGTCGCTCGGGCTTAGTTTCGAGCCGGCGACGACAACGAGATCGGCTGCGGCGATGCAGGCGTTCGCGGCCCGGGTGCCAAAGGTGCCAAATACGCCCAACGCCAGGGCATCGGTCTCGGCAAAGGTGCCTTTGCCGGCCGCGGTCGTCGCCACCGGCAGCCCGGCCGCTTCGGCGAGTTGGCGCAACTCGTCATAAGCCTGGGCAATGCGAACCCCGTTGCCGGCGATCAGCACCGGTCGTTGCGCCGCGAGTATCGCTGCGGCGGCGGCTTCTATCTGCTGCCTCTCGGCTGGCGGCGGCCGCCCCGGCAGATAATGACGGGTCGGGTACAGCATCGGTTGCGAGTCGGGTGCAACCGAGCCGGCCAGCGAATCATGGCTGTAGAGGATCGCCACCGGCCCGGGCTGACCAGCGAGCGCGTGCTTGATGCCAAGCTGGGTCGCCTGCACCGCCGCCACCGGATCGTGCGCCTGCATGACATGTTTGGTAACCCCGCCAAACGCGCGCCGCGCATCCCAGCTGCCCCAGTCGCCGGTGCCCTGCTGATAGGGTGCGTGCAATGGAAACCGCGGGGCGTCGCTGAAATCGGTCAAAAGCAGCATCGGCGAACTCGACAGGTGGGCCTCGATGGTCCCGATCAGACCGTTGCCGAGCACCCATGGGCCTTGACCGAGCAGAACACCGGGGCGCCGGGTCAGTCGGCCGTACACCTCGGCCATGACCCCGCCGAGCGACTCCTCGCGCACCAGCACGGTGCGGATCCGGTTCTGGTATTGGCTCAGCCCCGAGACGATGCGGCCGGTATGGCCGCCGGAAATGCCAAAGACCATCTCGATCCCGGCCTC
>DATJLK010000115.1:0-5913 GCA_035509615.1 Allostellaceae bacterium
CGACCCGAGTTATGCGCTCGAGGTTTATGCCAGGTATCCGGAGCGATTCCGGGTCGTGAAGCCGATCGATCCGGCCAATCCAGCAGTGGATGACGTCCTGGCGGACTGGGCCAAAACGAAGGGGGCAGTCGGGGTCAGGCTGATGTTGCGGGAAGAGCAGATTTCTGATCCTACCGACTCGCGCCTCAATCGGGCGTTCGCCGCCGCCGGGCGACATGGCTTGCCGGTCAATTTCCTGTGCTGGGGGCGCCTGGATGACGGTGCCGAGGCGGTGCGGCGAAACCCGGACACCGTCATCGTCATCGACCATCTCGGTCTGCTGCAACCCAACGAGCCGCCGCCCTTGGCGGCGCCGTGGGCCGATCTGCCGAAGCTGCTTGCGCTCGCGGCCTACCCGAATGTCCGGGTCAAGATCAGCGGCGCCTGCACTCTCTCACGCGAAGCCTTTCCCTATGACGACATCTGGGGTCCGGTGCTGCGGATCATCGACGCGTTCGGGATCGATCGCTGCATGTGGGGCACGGATTGGACGCGGACGAGCGGCATGCTGACCTATGAGCAAGGCGTCGCACCGTTTCGCAACACCGATCGTCTGTCCGACAGCGATCGCTCGAAGCTCATGGGCGGCACGCTGCAGCAGGTCTATCGCTGGTAGCTGCCGCCTCAGGTTCGGAATGCCGGCATCACCTCTTCGCCAAAGCGGCGCATCGAGGCGAGGTTCTGGTCGTGGCTCATGTCGCCGAAGCCGATCTGGCACAACAGGTGCTGCACGCCGGCATCGCGCAATTCGGCGACTTGGTCGCGGACCCGCGCCGGCGAGCCGTAGAGCGACCCGGTAGCAAGCACGTATTTGACCGCCTCGTCCTCGCCGACCACGGGATCGGCCCAGGGGTTCAGCATCGCCGGGTCGATCGTGAAATCCGCCGGGTTGTACGCGGCGCGGACATGCATCATGTGGGCGCGGGTCTGCAGCAGCAGAACCGATAGCCTCGTCCTCCGCCTGCGCATTGGATTGGGCGACATAAACGTTGCGCCACAACGCACTCTGCGCCAGCAGGCGGGCTTTGGTCGCCGCGTCATGCCCGCCGGCATCGAGCCCCGCCCCATAAGCGGCCCATCGCTCCTTGATCCGTGCGACCGGCAGGCGCGCCGTCAGGATCGGCACGCCGAGCCGGCCGCATTCGCTGAACGAGGATGGCGAGATCACGCTGCGCCATAGCGGCAGGTGGGGGCGCTGCACCGGACGCGGCCGCAATTGCGGCACCTGCACCTGGAAATACTTGCCATTGTAGGTGATGGGGCCACCGCCGCACAGGCGGCCGATGATATCGATCGACTCCTCCATGCGCTCGCGGCTGTCCTCGCTGCGCAACCCATGCCCGACAAATTCGTACTCGTTGTAGATCGTGCCCTTGTCGACCCCGACATCGATCCGGCCCCTGCTCAGATTGTCGAGCAGCGCCAGCTGGACGGCGAGCCGTACCGAATGATGGAAGGGCAGCTGCACGACGGCGAAGCCGATCCGGACCCTCTCGGTGCGCATCGCGACAGCCGAGGCGAACAGCAGCGCGTCGTTGTAGACGCTCTCGCCGGTGAAGTAATGCTCGGTCAGCCAGACATCGCCGAACCCGAGCCGCTCGGCAAAGCGCACCTGCTCGATCTGCTGGTCGATGCGATCGGCGTCCTCATCCGGCGAAGGCGACAGTGACAAAGTGAGCCACCCGAAGCGCATCGATGCCTCCGAAGAAATTTGCGGAAATCTAAGCCGCGGTGCCCAGCAGATCGCGGATGGCGGCCGCCACCGCGAAGAGCGAGGCGTCCTCACCGACAAAACCGGCGATCTGCAGCCCCAGCGGCAGCCCGTCGATCGCGAGCAGCGGCAGCGACACGGCCGGAATACCGAGCATCGAAGCAGGCACGTTGAAGACCGGGTTGCCGGTCGAGCCGAGCCCGACCGGAGCGGCTCCCGGTGCGGCGAGCGTGATCGCGGCATCGTAGCGCGCCGCAAGGCGGGCGTGGGTCTCGCGGTTGCGCTGCCGGACGGCGATCGCGGCACCATACTCGGTCAAATTCATGGCCTCCGCCATCGCAAGGCGTTCGAGTGCCGACCGGCTGAGCTTGGTGGCGTCGCGGTCGCGATAGGTGTTGAGCGGCCAGCGCCCTTCCCAGGCGTTGATGGTGCGGGTGAGCTGCGCCGAATCCGCAATCGCCCCCTCGACCTCTTCGATAACCGGATCGGCATGACGATCGGCGAGCGTGATGCCGGCTGCAGCGAGCCGCGCCGCCGCCGCCGCGAAGGCGGCACGGGCCTCGGGTGCTGCCTCCTCCCATCCGGAAGTCTGCAGCACTGCCAAGGTGTGAGGTCGCCGGGGCGGAGGCGGCTCGGCAGGGCCCTCTAAGCCGGGATACCCTGGATCGCCTCCGACCCGCGCCGCGATGTTGACTGCGACGAGCCAAGCGTCTTCGAGCGCGGCGGCGAGCACGCCGGTACAGCTCTGGCTGTAGTAATCGTAGCTGCCGCCGCGATTGATCCGGCCAACGCTCGGCTTGAAGCCGACGCAGCCGCAAAAGCTTGCCGGCCGCAAGATCGAGCCGACGACCTGCGTTCCGAGCGCGGCCGGCACCATCCCGCAAGCCACCGCGGCGGCGGAGCCGCTGCTCGACCCGCCCGGGGTGCGCTCCCGGTCCCAGGGATTGCGGGTGCCGCGCGGCTCGGATGCGGCGAACTCGGTCGTAACGAGCTTGCCGAGGATCACCGCACCAGCCTCGCGCAACGCCGCGACGCTGGCGGCATCCCGACCGGTACGGCAGCCCTCGAAAAGCGGCGAGCCTTGTTCGGTCGGCATGTCGGCGGTCTCGACGATGTCCTTGATGCCGAGCGGCATGCCGTCGATCGGCGACAGCGGCCGGCCGTCGCGCCAGCGTGCCGCCGAGCGGTCGGCGGCGGCGCGTGCGGCGGCGATATCGTGGCAGACGAACGCGCCGACGGTGGGTTCGAACGCCTCGACATGCGAAAGGCAGCGTTCGAGAAATTCGCGCGGCGTGCCATTGCCGGCGGCAAAATTCGCAGCGGCGGAAAAGAATGGCATCGGCTGCGGCAATGTCATCGCGTCACTCCATGACCCCAGGCGAATTTCGGGAAACACTTTCTCATATCCGCAGGTCGGCCCAGACACCTGCGTGGTCGGACGGCCACAGCGATGGATCGTCCGGGCTCGGGCGATTGAAACAGACCGCACCGGCGAGGATCTCGATGCCTTCGGAAATCCAGATGTAATCGATGCAACGGTCCATCCGCGGCCAGTAAGGATGCGAGACCGCGCCGTTCCGATCGGCGAGCGGGGTGAAGGCCGTAGGCCCGGTCTGGGTCGGGCGAAATCGGGTGGCCATCAACCCGGCCGAAGCGGCATCGACGGTGGCGTTGAAGTCGCCGCACACGATCGCCGGCGTGCCGTCCGCCCGGCTCTCGATCCATTGCAGCAGCTGCTGCACCTGAAAGAGCCGCAGGGAATCGTCGCCACGCGACCTATAGAGGTGGGTCACGTAGAAATCGACCGGCCTCTCCTCGACCACGACGCGGGCGAAGAGCGCGATGATGTCGTGGGCCTGATAATCGAGATTGCCGGTTTCGACGATCGCAAACCGGGTCAGTAAAGCCTCGGCTTCGACCTTTGAGAGCCCATTGACGCGAGTTTGCTGGACGAGCTTGTAAGGAATGCCGGTCGCGGCGATTGCCGAGCCGCGCAGCACCCTTGCGGTCTGAAGCGGCACACAGACTTCGTTCAAGGCCATGACATCCGGCCGCAAACCGGCTATCTCGGCGCTGATCAGCGGCAGCCGGTCGCTCCAGCGCTTATGATCCTGTTCCAGGTTGAGCGTCACGACTCGGAATTCCATCGGCCTTGCTCGGCAGCCCCGCACGATTTGGCGATGCTGCGTAGGATCCCACCCTCCCAAAGAGGTGTCCACCGCGTGAGGGGTGCCGCGTTCCTGTTGCTTGGATTGTACCTTGTCCCCGTGCTGGTCAGCTTCTGCCTGCGCGACCCGCGGGGCGGCGTTGCGTGGCGCCAGGCGCGGCGCGATCCAACCGGCCTCTCTCCCGACCCCACCGTGACGCAGGAGGCGGTGATCCAGGCGTTTGCCGCCCCGGCCGTGGCGTGGCGCGGTCTCTTTTCGGTCCACACCTGGATTGCCGTGAAGCCTGCCGGAGCACCCGGTTTCACTCGTTACGAGGTCCTCGGGTTTGGTGTCGCGAATGGGGCGCCGGCGGTACGGATCGACCGGATGGGACCAGACAATTACTGGTTCGGGGCTCGGCCGCAGATCTTGCTCGACCGCCGCGGCGCGGGTGTCGACGAGATGATCGCGCAGCTGCGCGCCGCGGTGGCTGGCTATCCCTATCCCAATACCTACCGTCCCTGGCCCGGGCCCAACAGCAACACCTTCCTCGCGCACATCGCCCGCCGGGTCCCCGAACTGGGGCTCCAACTGCCTTCCAATGCGGTGGGCAAGGATTTCCTGCCGGGCGGCGGATTGTTCGCCCCGGCACCCAGTGGGTCCGGGTTTCAGGTATCGGTTTATGGGCTTTTCGGGATCCTGCTCGCCGCCCGCGAGGGTGTTGAGGTGAACCTGCTCGGCCTCAGTCTCGGAATCGACCCGCTCAGGCCGGCGCTGAAGCTGCCGGCCCTCGGCAGGCTCGGGATGGCGGGCCTATAGAGTGGCGGCCGCCGCTCGCTTCGATAGCCGCGCCAGGAAGTGCTGCACAATCTCCCAGCCGGTGGCGCGCCACACGCCGGAGAGCGAGCAGATGTATTTGAGCGCGGCGTCGAGAGCCCCGATCCGATGCGGCTGGCCGGCCACGAAAGGGTGTACGGCGATTGCCATGACGCACGAGATCGTTTCGCACTCGCGGATGCCGGATCGGGCAGCGATCTTTCGGACCGAAATTGTTGCCGCACGACGAAGCGATGATGATTCCGGACCACGAGAGATATCGCCACTGCCCATCTATCCGCTCCTGCGCCGACTTGCCGACCGCTCGATCCCCGGCGTCCACAAGGTCGGCGTGATCGCAGCGCGGCTGGCAGGGAGATGGTGTAGACTTAAACTCAACCCGCAAGGGCGCGCCCGACCCGGCGCTCGACAACCGACAACCCCCATAACTGGCCGGATCCTCTGGCGCGTGTCGCCTCTCAGTTGACGGATCGGGACCGAATGACCGCGATGCGAATCGTCTATTTCAGCGACGTGCATATCGAAATCCGGGAAAGTCAGCCAGCCGCGCCGTGGAGCGATACCCTGCCGCTTGGCTTTGGCCCCGATTTGTCGACGTTCGTCGGGGCGGCGGATCTGCTGATACTCGCAGGCGATATCGGTCGGGTCCGCTCGACACGGAATGTGTCGCCGCTCTCTTACACGCGCGAAGCAGCCGACTTTCTCGGGTGCGGTGTCGTCCTGGTGCCCGGAAACCACGAATATTATCGCGGCTGCTTTCGAGAGGATCGCGCCGCATTGCTCGCTGCGGGCGATCGGACGGTGACGGTGCTCGACAGGGGCGAGGCATCGATCGCACGAGGCGGCGCGCCGCTACGGATTCTCGGGGCGACGCTGTGGACGGATTACGCCGTCGCCGGCGATCCCGCGGCGGCGATGACCGCGGCCGAACGGGAAATTTACGATCATCGCCTGATCCGCCGCAGCGAGGGCTCGGGCTTCTTCTCCCCCGTCGATGCCTTGGCGGAGCATAGGCTCTCGCGGACTTGGCTCCTGCGAAAGCTCACCGAGCCGGCAGACGGGCCGACGCTCGTCGTCACGCATCACGTGCCGCACTCCGCCGCTCGTCATCCCGGCCACGGGCTCAATGAACTGGCGCCCGCCTTCTGCTCCGATTGCGACGATTTGCTGGAGGCCGCG
>DATJLK010000116.1:0-19124 GCA_035509615.1 Allostellaceae bacterium
AGGACGGGCGATCAGAAAGTCACATATCGGGATGCCCCGGCCGCCATTCGAACGGGTCGCACTGATCTTGCAGGGCGGCGGTGCGCTCGGGGCCTACCAGGCCGGTGTCTATCAGGCGCTGGCCGAAGCCGGTCTGCACCCTGATTGGGTCGCCGGCATTTCGATCGGCGCCGTCAACGCAGCGCTGATTGCCGGCAACCCGCCCGAGCGCCGGGTCGAGCGGCTGCGGGAATTCTGGGAAACCGTCACCGCTGGATCGCTCGGCGCTGCCTATTTTGGCGGGCTCGACATCGCCGACGAGATGATCCATCGGCTCGTCAATCAAGCCCGCGCTTTCGGGATACTGGTCGGCGGGGCGCCGGGATTTTTCACTCCGCGCCTGCCGCCGCCATATGTCTATCCGCGCGGCAATCCTCAGGCGCTGAGCTGGTACGACCCCGCTCCGCTGATCGCCACGCTGGAGCGGCTCGTAGATTTCGGCCGCATCAATGACGGCGAGCCCCGGTTTAGCGTCGGCGCGGTCAATGTTCGCACCGGTAATTTTCTCTATTTCGACAACACCACGCATCAGATCAGCCCCGAGCATGTCCTGGCGAGCGGCTCGCTGCCGCCGGGATTTCCGGCAACGGTCATTGACGGCCAGCATTACTGGGACGGCGGGCTGGTTTCGAACACGCCGCTGCAGTGGGTGCTGGACAGCCGCCCGCGTGCCGACAGTCTCGTCTTTCAGATCGATCTATGGAGCGCGCGGGGCGAATTGCCGCGGGACCTGATCGAGGTCGAGCTGCGCCAAAAAGAAATCCGATTTTCAAGCCGCACGCGGGCGGCAACCGACCAGTTCAAACAGGAGCAATTGTTGCGACGCGCCATCGGCAAGCTGCTGGCGCAACTGCCCGGCGGATTGCAGCAGAGCCCCGAGGCGCAGCGGCTCGCCGCCGAGGCTGACGAAAAAGTCTACAACATCATCCAGCTGATCTACCACGCCAGCAATTATGAGGGGTCCTCAAAGGATTTCGAATTTTCGCGGCGCACCATGGAAGAGCATTGGAGCGCCGGCTACAACGATGCGGTGCGAACATTGCGCCATCCCGAAGTTTTGCGGCGCCCGGAAGGGATGGACGGCGTCTTCACCTTTGATCTTGCGGTGGACGGCCGCGACTGATCTCGCAGGCTGAGGCTTTGTCACTCGCGTCACGCCGGCGCCGGCGGGCGGACCGCGTTGCCGGCGCTCGGGGTGGGTCGCTCGGACCGTCGAGATTTTTTGAGGAAGCCCGCCCAAGCTTCGCGCCGCTGATGGACCGTGACGCGCTGGATCGTGAAATATCCAGACGGCGAGAATTATCGAGGTCGATGCGATGTGTGCAGACAGCAACGGGGCGACAACGGCTGAGGCGGAGCGGCTCGCGGCGATCAGCCGCGGCGTTCATTGGCGACGCTGGGGACCTTACCTGAGCGAACGGCAATGGGGGACGGTGCGCGAGGATTACAGCGCCAACGGCAATGCCTGGAACTATCTGCCGCACGATCATGCTCGCAGCCGGGCCTATCGCTGGGGCGAGGACGGGATCGCCGGTTTTGCCGACGACCAGCTGCTGTTGTGCCTCGGTCTCGCTCTGTGGAACGGCAGGGACCCGATCCTCAAGGAACGATTGTTCGGGCTGACCAATTCCGAGGGCAACCATGGCGAGGATGTCAAGGAGCTTTATTATCACCTCGACGGGACCCCGACCCATTCCTATATGCGCATGCTCTACAAGTATCCGCAGGCAGCCTTTCCTTACGCGCAACTGGTCGACGAAAATCGGCGCCGGAGCAGGGACGAGCCCGAGTTCAAACTGATCGACACCGGCATCTTTTCCAACCATTGCTACTTTGACGTCGAAGTCGAATACGTCAAAGCTGATCCCGACGACATCCTGATGCAGGTCACGATTTACAATCGCGCCGGCGAAGCAGCGGCGCTGCACGTGCTGCCGCAGATCTGGGCCCGTAACATCTGGTCATGGAAACCGGATTCGATGCGGCCGCGATTGCTCGCGCGCGGCAACACCATCTCAATCGATCATCCGCTGATGTCGCCGCTGCGGCTCGTCTGCGACGGCGCGCCTGCATTTCTGTTTTGCGAGAACGACACCAATAATCGGCGGCTATGGGGGGCGCCTTCTGCTGGTGAATACTTCAAGGATGGGATCAATGACTACATCGTCAATGGCGATCAAAACGCGGTCAACCCGGCCCGGCTCGGCACCAAGGCCGCCGTTCACTACCAGATGAGCTTGCCGGCCGGCGGCAGCGCCAAGCTGCGGCTACGATTGGCCGGTGCGGCGGGGGAGGCTGGGTTCGCCGATTTTGATGCGATCGTCGACCGCCGCCGGGTTGAAGCCGACGAATTTTACGCCGCACTGCATCGGGATATTACCGATCCGGATACGCGGCGGGTGCATCGGCAGGCAATCGCCGGCATGCTGTGGACCAAACAATTCTACTATTTCGATATTCCCGAATGGCTCGACGGCGATCCGCTGCAACCGCCGCCACCGGAACCGCGCAAGCACGGGCGCAACGCCGATTGGCGCCATGTCAATAATGCCGACATCATTTCGGTGCCGGATAAATGGGAATATCCGTGGTATGCGGCCTGGGATCTCGCGTTTCATGCCGTGATCCTGACCCGCGTCGATCCCGGATACGCCAAAAGCCAGCTGCTGCTGCTGACGCGCGACTGGTATATGCATCCCAACGGGCAATTCCCAGCCTATGAATGGGCGTTTGGCGACGTCAACCCGCCGGTGCAGGCCTGGGCGGCGTGGCGCCTCTACGAGATCGATCGCGAACAGCATGGCGGTCGGGGCGACCGCGCCTTTCTCGAACGCGTATTTCATCGATTGATGCTGAATTTCACCTGGTGGGTCAACCGCAAGGATGTCGAGGGGCGCAACATCTTTCAGGGCGGCTTTCTCGGCCTCGATAACATCGGGATTTTTGACCGGAGCGCGCCGTTACCGACCGGCGGCACGATCAACCAGGCGGATGGCACCGCCTGGATGGCGATGTACACGCTCAATCTGATGCGGATCGCTCTCGAACTGGCGCTCGAAGATCGCGTCTACGAAGACATCGCGTCCAAGTTTTTTGAGCACTTCCTCTACATCGCCGGCGCGATGACCAATATCGGCGGCACCGGCATCGGGCTGTGGGACGAAGCCGACGAGTTTTACTATGACGTGCTGCATCTGCCGAACGGCGAGCGGATCCCGCTCCGATTACGCACGATCGTGGGATTGATCCCGCTATTTGCGGTCGAGGTGTTGGACGCCTCGGTGTTTGCCCGGCTTCCGGCATTCAGTGCCCGAACTCACTGGTTTCTTAATCATCGCCCGCAGCTTGCCCAGCTGGTGTCGCGCTGGCGCGATCCTAATGGCGAAAAGCACCTGTTGTCGTTGCTGCGCGGCCACCGCATGAAGCGCCTGCTGTCGCGCATGCTCGACGAGACCGAATTCTTGTCGGAATACGGCGTGCGCTCGCTATCCAAATACTACCAGGCCAACCCTTATGTGTTCGAGCATGCCGGGCACGCGATCACCGTCAATTATGTACCGGGCGATAGCAGATCAGGAATATTCGGCGGCAATTCCAACTGGCGCGGCCCGATCTGGTTCCCGATCAATTTCCTGCTGATCGAAGCGTTGCAGCGCTTTCACAGCTATTACGGCGAGGAGTTCAGAGTCGAGTGCCCGGTGGGATCGGGCAATATGCTGCATTTGGGAGAAGTTGCCGCAGAGCTCTCGCGCCGGCTGTGCCGGCTGTTTTTGCGCGGCGAGGACGGGCGGCGGCCGGTCTGCGGCGATTCGGCGATCGAACAGCACGATCCGGATTTTCGCGACAATCTGCTGTTTTACGAATTTTTTGACGGCGATACCGGCAAGGGTCTCGGTGCGGCGCATCAGACCGGTTGGACCGCGCTCGTCAGTCTGCTGCTGCGGATTTATCCGACCGCCCGCACTGCCGACACCGCCGTGCCGCCGCCGCCGGTCGAAGTGGCATTGCCCGAGCCGGTCGGCGCCCGCTGACCAAAGGCCGCGGCTCGGCTCGGACGGGCGTTTGGCGATGCGCGCCCGGTATCATCAGACGGGTGATATCTGCGGCGTCCTGCATGGCCGGCGCTTGGCATCGCCCCCCGGCCCGCGACGACGAAACCCTTGCCCTCGCCGAGCCGGTGCGCAATATCGCCCGGTAATATGTCTACCCTGTTCCTCATCGTTCTGATCGACCTGATCGGATTTGGTCTGGTCATACCGCTGCTGCCGTTTTATGCGGTGCGGTATGGCGCCACCGCACCCGAGGTGACGTGGCTGCTTGCCACCTATTCGCTGATGCAATTGGTCGCAGCGCCGTTTTGGGGCCGGCTCAGCGATCGGGTCGGCCGCCGCCCGGTGCTGATGGCGAGCATGGCGGCCTCCGCTCTCGCCTATCTGTGGCTCGGTGCGGCCGATGATCTGTGGATGCTGTTCGCGGCGCGGGCACTCGCCGGCGCGTGTGCCGGCAACATCGCCGCGGCCCAGGCCTATATCGCCGACATTACCAAGCCCGAAGAGCGCGCCCACGGCATGGGAATGATCGGCGCCGCCTTTGGTCTCGGTTTTATCTTCGGTCCGGCTTTGGGTGGGTTTCTCGCCGGCAACAACCCGGCGACCGCCAATCTCGCAACCCCGGCTTGGGTTGCCGCGGCGTTGTCGTTTGTCGCCTTCTGTGGGGTGCTGTTGGTGCTGCGCGAAAGCCATCCGGTCGAGCGCCGCGGCCAGGTGCTCCCGCAAAGCCGCATCGGACTGATTCAGGCCGCGTTGCGTCGGCCGGCGTTGTCGCGGCTGATCGTCATCTTTTTCCTGGTCATTCTCGCTTTTGCCGCGATGGAGAGCATTTTTGCGTTGTGGGCGCTGCGGCAACTGGATTGGGGGCCGGAGACGGTCGGCTATGTCTTTGCGTATCTTGGCCTCCTGTCGGCGATCATGCAGGGCGGTCTGACCCGGCGTCTGACCAAGCGCTATGGCGAGGAGCGGCTGCTGCTCGGCGGGCTTATCCTGCTGGCGATCGGGCTTGTCATCGTGCCGTTCGCCCGCAACCTGCCGGTGCTGGCCGCTGCGTTTGCCGCGCTCGCGATCGGTCTCGGGCTGGTTCAGCCGGCTCTGAACAGCTTGATCTCGCGACGGGCCGGCAGCGGCGAGCAGGGCCAGGTGCTCGGCGTCACGCAGTCTGTCGGCAGCCTGGCGCGGATCGTCGGCCCGCCCGTCGCCGGCTATCTGTTTGCCGATCTCAGCCATGGCAGCCCGTTTCTGGGTGGGGCGGTGATCGTGGCACTCGCTTTTCTGCTGGCGCTGAATCTGTTTGGCGGATTTGGCGCCGCCCCGCTTGCGGAGCCGCCGCTCGGCCCTGCGGCATGAGCCGGCGTGGCCGGCCAATCAGCGCCGGTCCGCCGCAACAAGCCGGCCGCCGTCAGGATGAACTGCGCGCGCTGCGCTCGCTGGCCCCTTATCTGTGGCCGCGCAATTCGCTGGAATTGCGGTTTCGCGTGGTACTCGCTGTCGGCTTTTTGGTCGCCGGCCGGCTCCTCAACATCTCCGTCCCGTTCCTCTACAAGCACGCGGTCGATGCGCTGAGCCCCGGCCGGGAGATCATCACCGTGCCGGCGGCGCTGATCGTCGCCTACGGCCTGGCGCGTGTCATGGCGCAGGGCTTTAACGAGCTGCGCAATGCCGCCTTTGCCAAGGTGACCCAGCGCGCGGTGCGGCAGCTGGCATTGTCG
The DNA here is from genome assembly GCA_035509615.1 of Allostellaceae bacterium. Taxonomy (GTDB): domain Bacteria; phylum Pseudomonadota; class Alphaproteobacteria; order ATCC43930; family CGMCC-115725; genus AP-15. The sequence goes on from DATJLK010000116.1 coordinate 5,801, forward strand.
GCGTTCCGCCATGTCCACGGATTGGCGCTGCGTTTTCACCTCGAACGGCGCACCGGCGGCCTCGCGCGCGCGATCGAACGCGGCATCGCGGGTATCGAGTTTCTGCTGACATTCCTGCTGTTCAACATCGTCCCGACCTTGATCGAGATCGTGATTGCATGCGGGATTCTATGGCGGCTTTACAATTGGACGTTTGCTGCCGTCACCCTTGCAACGATCGTGCTCTATATCGGATTTACCTTTGCGGTTACCGATTGGCGGGTGCGGTTTCGCCGCGATATGAACGACCGCAACAGCGAAGCGAACACAAAGGCGATCGATAGTCTGCTCAATTTCGAGACCGTCAAATACTTTGCCAATGAGGATCACGAGGCGCGGCGTTACGATATGGCGCTCGGCGCCTACGAGCACGCCGCGGTCAACAGCGAGACGACCCTTGCGGCTCTCAACCTCGGGCAAGGGCTGATCATCGCCGTCGGTCTCGTCGGAGTCATGATCCTTGCCGGGCGAGGGGTCGCCGCACGGGTCATGACGATCGGCGATTTTGTGCTGGTCAACGCCTATCTGATCCAGCTTTATACGCCGCTCAATTTTCTTGGCGTCGTTTATCGCAATATCAAGCAGGCGTTGGCCGATCTCGAACAGATGATGGCGTTGATGGCGGTCAGGCCCGAAATCGTTGACTCCCCGGCGGCTCGAGCCGTGGCAGTGGGCACCGGCGCGATCGTATTTCGCCATGTCGATTTCGCCTATGACCGCCGGCGCCCGATCTTGTTCGACATCGATTTCCGGGTGCCCGCGGGCGCCAAGATCGCGATCGTCGGCCCGAGCGGCGCCGGCAAATCGACAATCGGGCGGCTGTTGTTCCGCTTTTGGGATGTCGATCGCGGCGCCATCGAAATCGACGGCCAGGACATCCGCGATGTAACCCAGGACAGCCTGCGGCGTGCGATCGGCGTCGTGCCGCAAGACACTGTGCTGTTCAACGACACGATTTTTTACAACATCGCCTATGGCCGGCCGGGTGCGGCACGCGCTGCGGTGGAGGCGGCGGCGCGGCTTGCTCACATTCATGACTTCATCGCTTCGCTGCCCGACGGCTACGACACGGTGGTCGGCGAACGCGGGCTGAAACTGTCCGGCGGCGAAAAGCAGCGGGTCGCGATTGCGCGCGTGATCCTGAAAGCGCCGCAGATCCTGGTGCTCGATGAAGCCACCTCGGCGCTCGATACCGGCACCGAACGCGAAATCCAGGCCAACCTCGCCGAAATCTCAGCCGACCGCACCACCCTTGTGATCGCCCATCGGCTGTCGACGATTGTCGATGCCGACGAGATTCTGGTGCTCGATCAGGGTCGGATTGTCGAACGCGGGGATCACGGCGAACTGATGCGGCAGGACGGCGTCTATGCGAGAATGTGGCTGCGTCAGCAGGAGACCGCTGAGCGCGATGCTATGCTGGCGCCAGCCTGAGCGGCGGCGGTGATCGTTACAAGCATCTTGGCAGGGATCAAATGGCGCGAGTTTGCAAGGTGCTGATTGTCGAAAACGACGACTACATCGCCGAGTTGCTGGGCGAACTCTTCGATGAAGAAGGGTTTTTATTCACGACGGTCGCGACCGGCGACGCGATGGAAAAAAAGCTCGATGAGGACGATTACGATATTGCCGTGATCGACGTCACCCAGCCCGGCGACAAAGACGGCGTCACACTTGCCGCGATAGCCCGCGCGCAGGGCTGCGGCGTAATCCTGACGACCGGCGATCATCGTCATTCCGAGCGACTCGAAGAAAGTGGGCATTTCTACCTGCTAAAGCCGTTCCGGATGCGCGACCTGATGACTGTCGTCGATCAGATCCTGACCATCGCCTCGATGGAATGCGTGCGCCGCAAGCGCCGCGACGGCTCGTATTTCCAGCCGCGGGGCGCGTGACGCCGGATCTGTCCGCGCCCGAAGCGCTGCGGCGCGGCGACCGACGAGCGCTCGCCCGCGCACTGACTCTCACGGAATCAACCAGACCCGAGCATCGAGCCGAGGCCGAAGCGCTGTTGGCGGCAGTTTTGCCATATACCGGCAACAGCTTCCGGATCGGCATATCGGGCCCGCCAGGGGCCGGAAAATCGACGTTTATCGAACGCTTTGGGCTAGCCGGCATCGCCCGTGGCCACCATGTCGCGGTGCTTGCCGTCGATCCCTCTTCAAAGCGCGGCGGCGGCGCCATTCTCGCCGACAAGACGCGAATGGCCGAACTCGGCCGTTCTCCCTGTGCCTTTATCCGTCCATCCCCGGCGGGTGGGAGTCCGGGCGGTGCTGCGCGTCGCACCGGCGAGGCGATCCTGCTATGCGAGGCGGCCGGGTTTGATGTGGTGCTGGTTGAAAGCGTCGGTGTCGGTCAATCCGAAACCGTGGTGGCGGAGATCACCGATTTGTTCGTGCTGATCCTGCCGCCTGCGGCCGGTGACGAGTTGCAGGGGATCAAGCGCGGCATCGTCGAACTCGCCGATCTGGTGCTCGTCAACAAAACCGATGGCGCGTTGACCGAGGCCGCACAGCGCACCGCCGCAGATTACGCGAGCGCCCTACGGCTGATCCGCCCGTCAAGCCCGGAATGGGCGGTACCGGTCCGCGCCGTCTCGGCTCTCGAAAATCGCGGCATTTCCGAAATCTGGGACGATGTCGAGGATTTTCATCGGGTGCTGACCGCGACCGGGGCGTGGCAACAGCGTCGGCGCGAGCAGGCGCGCATGGCATTGTGGCGCGAGATCGAACAGGGCCTGATCGAGAATTTGCGCGCTGCTCCAGGTATTGCCGGGCGTCTGACGGCACTCGAAGCCGAAGTCGTCGCTGGAACCCGCTCCCCGGCCGAAGCCGCCCGCGCCGCGCTTGCCGCTTTTCATTGCAAGACATGAAACTGTTGGCCCGGTCGATCCAGGCCTGCATATCGAGCGTCACGCGCCTGCAGCCCCTTGCCCGCGTTGGCCCTTGGGCATTACTCCCCTGTGGCGCCCAAGGCCGCTATCGTAATTGTCCAACGCTTTCGCCTCTGGTTGGATCGCGACGGGCAAGCCTTCCCCGTTACTCTGCTCTGCTCGAATTACTTCAGCAACTCGCGCGCTGAATTCTCGTACTCAAGCCCCCGGGATGGGCTCGCGTGCTTTGATCACATTTTTCGACGGTTATCAGGTCTATCTGGCCGGAAAGTGCCCCAGCTAGGCAACCACAGCGTAAATGCGGTTCTCACCAGAGGCATTCGCACCGCCGAACAGAAACTTGTATTCCAGCCAGCTGGGGAGGCCGACCACCACTGGGTCCGAAACATTACCGGGAGTTCCAGCGTCGCCATAGGACAGCAATTGGCCGTTTTGGTCCACCGCGTAGATGCGGTTTTCACCGGCGAGGTTCCTACTGGCGAACAGAAACTTGAACTGCAGCCACCCGCCGAAGCCAACAACCATCGGGTCCGAAACATTACCGGGAGTTCCAGCGTCGCCGTAGGACAGCAATTGGCCGTTTTGGTCCACCGCGTAGATGCGGTTTTCACCGGCGAGGTTCCTGCCGGCGAACAGAAACTCGAATTCCCGCCACCCGCCGAAGCCAACGATCACCGGGTTCGAAACATTACCGGGAGTTCCGGCGTCGCCATAGGACAGCAATTGGCCGTTTTGATTGACGGCGTAGATGCGGTTCTCATCAGCAACGTTCTGACCGGCGAACAGAAACTCGAAATCCGCCCACCCGCCGAAACCGACAACCACTGGGTCCGCAACATTACCGGAAGTTCCGTCGTCCCCATAGGACAGCAATTGGCCGGCCGCGAACGGAGGGAGCCCGGTATAGGCGATCTTGATCAGCGTTGGCGTCTCGACGGTTGTGGTCGCCACCGTTACGCCATTCTCCACGATGTTCAGTACCGTGTCCGTGCCGCCGTCGGCGAGAAAGTCCAGGCCATGTCCACCCATAGCCGAGTCGAAGTAAACCGCGCCGAAATTCGGCAGTGGCGGATTGACTGAACCGATCTCCGGCCGTTCGAGTATCCACTCGGCCTGATTTTCCAACGAGACCGTGCCGTCGGGAGCGGTGAAGGTGAACCCGGCGTGAATACCGCTGGTCAGGTTGAGGAGGTTGAAAAACGCCTCGGTTGGGGATTCCATACAAATCAGGCCGAGCATAGTGTCCCCGAAACTGACCGGAAGGTTCGTGATCGCCGCAAAGGAATTCGGAAACCACTCATACCACGCGTAGCAGGTCTTGCTGAGGTTACCACTCGCGTCAGCCGATACGGACTGCAACGTGCCGATCTGTGTCACGTCTGCATTCCCGTCGATGCCGATCCAGGCGACGGAGTACCAGTCCCCTTGGCCCTCTGCGGGCGGTGCCACATCCGGGACATTCCACTGACCTAAAACCCAGGTGAACGTTTCGTTATCGGGGGCATGCACTACGGCGCCCGACCACGTCGGAAGCGGGAACGTCACGAGGTCCTGTCGCGGATGCCTGAGCTGAACCCTCGGCAGCAGCTCATGCATCGATCGGAAGGTAGGCGTTATATAGGTGAGCTTGCGGGAGAAAATCTGGTCCCAGCGGGCCGCCAGCTGTGGCCGGATGGCCGGATCGGGTCGCTGGGGCAGACCGTAGCGCCGCAACTCGAGCGGCGATGCGACGCGCGGGTTGAAGCCATCGGGCGGCAAAGGATGAAGCCTGATCTTTCCGCCGCCGGTCCCTCCGATGCTGTGAGACATCGATTTCTTCCTCTCTCTCAATAGTATAGATCTGCATCACGCCACCCGAGATTCATCGTGCGAAGTCCGAACCGGACGGCTCAAAAGTTTGTCGGAGGTTGGGCGTAGAACCCAACAAGGAGCGCTAGATCAAACCCTCTCGGGCGTAGCGTCCGTCGTCCATCCCTTGATCCAGCATGAAAACTAGCCTGGCAATCGGCTGAGAAGTGTGAGGCGGATCACATTTGGTAATTTTTGAAAATCGCCGATCACCGCATCCGATTAAGCGCCGGCTTTTCTCGCCGCCTTATTCTTTCAAGGCGGGCCGGCCGCCGCCTCCCCGCTGCGCGCCGTCGACACATTGCGCGACAATGAACGAGGCTGGGACGCTCAAGCTGCCGAAATCCGCCCCGACCGGCTTGGTCCGCGAGCGATCGGCCCGATATGTGGTGCCCGGCGGTGCGATCGACCGGCGCTGTTACGAGTACTGCGTGCTGTCGGAGGTGTGCGGACGATTGCGCGGTGATCGCGCTGCACCCCGACGACCGCGAGGAGGTCATCGACAACGGTCTCGCTATCGGCGATGCCGAGGATCTGAGCGTGAGCAAAATCGAGGCGCCGCAGAAAGCCGCGCCGGCGCCGCCTTTGGCCGATATCGCACCGGCGCCTGCGGTGCCGAAGAGGAAGAAGCATGGCGGGCGGCCGCTGGTGTTCAGGTTCTAGATCATTCTGCCAGTCAGTCTGCCAGGGACTGGGACCGCAATTGATGGGGGACGACTAAGTGTGGGTGGATTGCCGACGTTCACCGCGATGAATTTGGGAGACGAGATTGCGCCGATGCCGGCTATTCCGGCGGAGACCACTGGACACACGGGTGATGGATGGAGGGAACGAGCGGGCAAGATCCGCGTTTCTCGACCGTTCTTTGATGACGCATCGCTTTCGATGCGCTAGGTATTGAGCCGATGAGAGTCGGATGAACCGACCTCGCAGATGAACAGGTGCAACGCGTCGGCCCGCGGGCAGCTAGTGGGGGCCCGAGCTTGGTTTGTTCGAGTCGTCGCATGGTGCCCGGGGTTGTCGCAACTCTGGGAGTTACTATGACGTCTCAATCGCCGATCGAGGTGTCGGGCCCTTCGGCCAGCCGCGTGCTTGGCCGCAAGATGGACAGCGTCCCATTCAGCCCCTACCAGGTCTTGATCATTTTAATCCTCTCCCTCGTCGCCCTCATCGAGGCCTACGACATCTTTCTGACCGGCTCGTTCATCCTGCTGGCCAAGGAACCGCTGCATCTGACCCCCACCGACATCCGATGGTTGATCCTCGGCCCAGCCATCATGCTGACGGTTAGCGGCCTTGGCTTCTCGCTGGTCGGCGACCGCTTGAGCCGCAGGGCGATGCTGGTGATCGGCGTCGTCGCGACGGCGTTCTTCACGCTCTTGATCCCGCTGGTGCAGAATGCCGAGCAGCTGATCATCCTGCGGGCGTTGACCGGCCTCGGCGCCGGCGGCGTCGTCTCGGCCGCGTTTCCAATCGCCGCCGAATTGATGCCGGCTCAGCACCGCCGCACCTATGGCGGAATCTACGAAATGGCGCTGGCCCTTGGGATCACCTTCCCGGCGCTCTTCGCCAGCCAGCTCGCCGGCAATCCCGCTGCGTTTCGGCTCCTGGCGTTACCGGGCGGGTTCGGGATCTTGGTCGCGCTGGCGATATTCTTCTGGCTGCCGGAGAGCCCGCGCTGGCGCCTGCGCCGCGGTGACGCGAGAATCGCTGTCGACATTGTCAACAGCATCATCAGGCGCAGCGGCAACCGGGTGCCGCCGCTGACATTGGCGGCCCTGGGCAACGGTCGCGAGGCCGCTCGCGAGAAGCTGCCACCCTACCGGGCCCTGTTCGCCAAGGGCCAGCTGCGGTTCACCCTGGTCGGCGTGCTGACCGGCACCTGCGCTGCCTCCGCTGCTTTTATGACCGCGACATTGTTGCCAAAGGCGCTGCACAACCAGGGTTATCCCGTCGCCGTGAGCCTGGGTCTCACCTCGGTCATCTACATGGTGAGCTTTGTCGGGAAAGGCTTCTCTGCCTGGCTGATGGAGATCATCGGCCGGCGCTGGACGATCTTTTTTGTGATGATCGGGGCGGTGCCCGGCTACAGCCTGATGATGCTCGCGCACTCGGCGGGAGCAAACGCCCATGTGGTGATGATTGCGGGCGGCCTGATCGTCGGCTTCACCGTGGTGTCGGCATTCAGCGCGACCCGGGTCTATATGTCCGAGCAGTTCCCGACGGCGTTGCGCGGCCGCGGCCACATCTTTGGTGAATCGAGCGGACGGATTTTCTTTGCCGGCCTGTTACCGGCGCTCATGGTGCCCTATACCGGCTCGCCGGCGATCTTCTTCGGCACGACGATGCTCTTTTCCGCAATCGGCGCTTTCATTCCGATCCTGTTCGGCAAGGAGACCGTCGGCCAGATCGAGGTGATCGCAACAGAGCCCGCGGTGCAACTCGTCTGAAGAGTGGCTCGATCGCCTCCACACTTGGCGGCTGACAAACCGGTAGCGAGGCTTGCAGAGCGAGCCTCAAGCCGCGAACGGCATCCATCGCGATCCCTGTAATCCGACCAGGGACGAGGGTCTGGAACGGGGCATGAAGAGGCTCGCACCACGCAGGCCGAGGGCCGGCTTCGGGTCGCTTCCGGGCAGTCGCGACGACGGCACGGGTCTCACTCCCGAACGCCCGGTGGTCGAGCCACGCCATACTGCGGCAGCCGTCGTACTTGATTTCGCGGAGCCAGCCGTCACCTTCCGGCGCCGTATCGATCAGCTGCGTGAGCGGCGGCTTGATCCACGCCGGCAGACCGGCCGCAGGTGAGCCATGGGCTACGGAGACACGATATCGGGAGCGGCGGCGCATGCGCCTTCTCAGTTCCCGGTGAGGCGCGGAGGTCCGCTGTCGCCAAAGGCAGCGAGTTCGGACAACAGGTTTGCGAGACTATAAGCCGGCTTGTAGCCCAGCCAGCGGACCGTCTCGCAAATATCGAGCCTGGTCGGTTTTGAGGCCGGATCGAGCCCGTAAGACAGCGCCAGATCGTAATATCCGGGATAGTATTTTCGGAAGGTCGAGCCCGGCCCCTCGGCATCCCAATGAGTGAGATCGGCGTCGGTGTATTCATAGGCGCTGTCGAGGGTGAGGACGAGCTGCCGGTCGATTTGCTGCCGGGACAGGAGATCGAGGCTCAGCATCACCGCGGCGGCAACGTCGTCGATATGGACCGCACCCTTCCAGAACCAGCGCGCCCAGTCGCTGTATTTGCTGTACACCGCGCGGTCCCAATACGGAATAAATCCTCGCGGGCGCAAGGTGACGACGTTCATAAGGCGATGCTTGCGGTAATCCTCGGCGATCAGTTCGGCCAGAATCTTGCTGCTGCCATAGCGCGTATCGGGTCGGTAGACGCTGGTGGTGGAGATGAAGACGACCTTACCGATGCCGGCGGCAGCGGCGGCTTCGAACACCTCGAAGGTGCCGCGCACATTGAGATCGAAGAAATCGTAGGCGTCTTTCTCGCCGCGATCTTCGTGGATGCCGTGCCAGGCGGCGATGTGGACGATGCCGTCGCAGCCGTGCACCATCTCCGTCAATTTCGGGCGGTCGAGAACGGACCCTTCGATGAACACCGCGCCCTCGTTCAAGGACGGCGGCGCCCGAACATCGAGAATGACCGGCGTATCACCTCTGTCGAGCAGCTTAGGCAAGAGGGCCTGCCCGAGATTTCCCGATCCCCCGGTCAGCAGCACCTTCATCGGCTTTTCCCCGCTTCACATCTTTCCGGCACGCAATAGGCAGGAAGGTCCGGCCATTTGTCTGCATAGAATAGAGAAACCATGTGTCCCGCGCCCTGATTGAGCGGAGGATCGGAATGGCCCGCCGCACTCCGCCCCGAAAAGCGAGGTATTTCGAGCCGGTCGCGCCAAGGCTCGCCCGCAACACCGTGATCGAGTCCACCTTCGAGGTCGGCCGGCGTTACCGCTGCACGATGCGCGTCGATTGCGGCCGGCTCGATCCCGGCGTGGTGATCCGCGCAGAGCTTGGCGAATGGCACCCGCGCATGCCCGAGCGGCTCGACGAACAGGAACTGTCGGACTGGCGCGCCGGACGCGATGCGATCTATCAGCTCGCCGCACTGACGGTCGGCGCCCGCCTCGCTGTTTCTGACGGATAAACGCTCGTCAAAGCGGGATAAACGAAGGCGGTGAAATTCGCTCGCGCCCGACGCTCGGCGGAGAACTCTGCCGTGTTCATCGCGGCCAGCTTCTCTGCCACCGCGTAGCAACGAACGAACTGGTTGACGCTGATGCCGTCTTGCTTCGCCCGCCGCTCGACCTCGACCTCGACCTTGACCGAGCGAGGCAGGCGGAGTGGGTAAGTGCTTTGGTTCTTCATTTTTTGATCCTCCGGATCGCTTCGGCAGGCGTCAGCAGTTCGATCCCGAATGAAGCAGGTGCCGCGCCGAAATCCCACCGGTTGAACGTCACTATCGCGGCCTGGCCGTTGGCTGCGGCTTCGAGGACTAACTCATCGGCGCTCGACGATAGCCTGGCAAACCGGATCAGACATTGGGGCGAGCCGCAACTCGTACCAAGATAGCTATGGAACTCGACACCGATCGGATCGATGCTGCCGTTCTCGCGCTGTTGTTGCTGGGCCTGCACGATGGCTGCCAAGCCTGGAAGACGTTCGGCTGGGATGCAATGAACCGGCTGCACGAGAAGGGGTTCATCTCCGACCCGTCACAAGACCAAGTCCGTCGTCCTAACCGAGGAAGGCCAGCGTCGGGCGGAGCGTCTCTTGCGGATAATGTTCGCCGCGCGCCGATGACGGTGCTCGTGCGGCTGCGGCCTCATAGCCTGATCCGCTCGACCTCGTCCTGCGTGAGCCGGTCCTTCGTCCGCTCGTAGAGCTTGGTCGTGCGCGGGCTCTCATGGGCGACCATCTCCGGTGCGTGTTCGAGTGCTCCGCCGTTGGACAGATAAGCGGTGATGCCGGTTGTGCGGAAGGTATGGCGGCCAATCGCCTCGGCAATGCCGGCCGCCGCCGCGCGCCGACGGATCACGGCCGCCATGGCGATTCCCGCTTGCGTGGAGGTGCGGATGCTGCGTGATCGAGCTGGCCGCTGGTTCAGCGCGACCGGTCCCTAAATTTGCTAGGCGCCATTCCATAATGCTTTCTGAACACATTGGAGAATCCGGGTGCGCTCTTGAAGCCAGCCTCACGAGCGATCCGCGCGATCGACATCGGACTATCCCGCAGGGCGTTGACCACGCGGGCGAGGCGGCGATCGACCAAGTATGCATAAGGCGTTTTCTGAGTCGCCGCGTGAAAGCTGCGAATGAAATGGTGTTTCGATAGGCCGACTAGCTGCGCAAGATCGCCGATAGCGATATCGCGGCCGATATTGGCGTCGATGTAGGCAAGGACCCGACTGAGGTGCCGCGGCGCTAACGGATGCGGTGTAGTCTGCGTCACAACCCGTCTTCGGCTACTGCGCGATATATTCGAATGCCAGCATACTAGATGTCGCATCAAAAGTTCCATAGATTGCGTCAGCAGCAGCGAGTCGGGATGCCTACCGTCTCCAAATATTTCGAATTCGCTCTGTAGCAGCAGGAAATAGCTCCGCAACCACGGATCCTGGATAGCGAATAACGGATCGATCTCAGGGGCGGCTGCACAGGACATATTCTCGTCAGAGTATCGTTTGATAACCGACGGCGCGATGTAGATGTGCATCATCTCGCAGACGCCACCCCGGACCCATTCAACGGGCTCGTCTCGCGGACTGAAAGTCAGCGAGCCGTGTTGCGCGGCCGTCCCGACACAACGCCCGTGCACAAATTTCGCAACCGAGGTGGACCCTCCAACATGATACATCAACGTGTGTTGCGCTAGTGCAACTCCGGGCGCGCTACGCGCCGCCGGGCGATGCCATTTCGCGGCGATGACCTCGTCACCCCGACCGTGCACGACGTAATCGGGCCCGGTCGGAGAATTCGTGGCTAGAAAGTGGTTGAAGGCCGAGGGTTCCGTGTGCCGGCTATCTGTCATGCGCGACCTCTCTTCGCGGCGCGCCTTTAACCGAAATTGACTCCACAATTTCATTTATGGCCACTCGGTCGGCGCCGCCTTCATGGTTTTCTCGCTAACCATACGGTTGATTCATTATGGTGAAAAGGGTCGCGCGCCCGAAGCTACACAGCTTCGCCGGTCGAAGTGCACGCCAAAAGCGGGAATAGCACATGATAGAAAAGCATAAGAATCGGACCCATCGCAAAGCTGACGCGGCGCAACCGCGGTAGGCACCCTCTAGATCAGACGGGCGCAAACCGAGGTCGTCGACCTGACCAGCTCAGAGTCCCTGACCATCAAACCCCGCGATCGGTTGTCGCTATTTCCTAGGTTTATTGCCGCCATCGTAAGGAGGAAACAATGGATGACTGTGGAACGCAGAAGGTTATTACTATGACGAGCAGGGTCGCGGCGTGGTGTAGCGCGTTGATCGCTGCTATCCTCCTGTGTCTCCCGGTCGTAGCGGGAGCAGCCGTACCAAACCCGACCATCATCGGGCCGATCCCGGCGACAGTACCGCCCGGCGACCCGTCGCGAAACTACCCGTTTTTCGCAACGGACGTGAACCTCGCCCAATACGGCTATGTCGAACAAGAATATTTCATGCAGGGTACCGCAAACCAATACTCGACCCCGGCGGGCGCTACCGGGTCTGTCATCAGCACCGGGCACCCGTACAAGACCCGGATTGTCGTGCGCCGGCCCACTTCCCAAGCCGCTTTCAACGGTGTGGTCATTGTGGAATGGTACAACGTTACCAACGGCTTTGATGTAGAACTCGACTGGTTCCAGACGCGCAACTATTTGCTTTCACATGGTTATGCCTGGATCGGCGTCAGCGCGCAAATGGTCGGCGTTAATTATCTCAGGACATGGAGCCCGGCGGGCCGGTATGCGAGCCTGGATGTCACGGCCGGGGGGACCATTACCGACGACTCGCTGTCCTACGACATCTTCGCCCAGGCCGGGCAGGCCATCCTGCACCCGTCAGGCGTCAACCTGCTGCCCGGCTTGACCGTGAAGACGGTGATCCCAACCGGTGACTCGCAATCCGCGTCGAGGCTCTCGACCTATATCAACTCGGTTCATCCGCTTAACCCGATCTTTCCCGGGTTCTTTCTTCACTCTTCCCTCGGGAACGCGATCCGACCCGATCTGGGCAATGTCAAGGTCTTCAAATACCTGACCGAAAGCGATGTTCTCGTTCTCGGGGAGGCGGCGGTCCGCCGACCCGATACGCCGAACTTTGTGACCTGGGAGACCGCCGGGACCTCGCATGCCGACTACTGGGGCCTTCTCAACTCGGAAGCCATTCGGGCGCGCGACGCTACGCCTTATCCGATGAACCCGCCATGCCCGTACCAGCTCACCCGCAGTCGAATCCTCGCTTATCGGGGCCAGGACGCGGCGTATGATCATATGGTGCAGTGGATACAGAATGGTATCCAACCGCCGTCAGCGCCTCGGCTGGATCTCTCTCAAATAACGCCCAGCGTCGTTCCGGTTCGCGACAGCTACGGCAACATCCTTGGCGGTCTTCGACTTGCCGACTTCCAAGTGCCGATTGCGACCGATACCGGGTACAACGTCAATACGCCGGCAGCGCCTGGAATCTTGTGCTTCGTGCTCGGGCAATATGTTCCGTTCAGCCAGCAGATGCTAAACACGCTTTATCCGACCCACGGCGGCTATATTCTCAAGACGGCCGCCGCCGCTGCCGGGAACGTCGCTGACGGGTATATGCTCCCGGAAGACGAAGGAGACGCGAATGCGACCGCGGCCGAGAGTGATATTGGCGGGACCCAATTAAAAGTCCTCAATCTGGCCGGGATCAATTTCCAAGGCATCAGCGTTCCCAACGCCGCCCTGACCGCCGATAATCTGAGCGGCGCCAATCTCAGCGATGGCAATCTGCAGGGCGTCAGCCTGCAAGCCGCCAATCTGGCCGGCGCCAATCTGACCGGGACCAATCTGAGCGGGGCCGCGTTGCAGAGCGCCAATCTGCAAAACGCCAATTTTACCGATGCGAACCTGTCCGGAGCGAAAGTACAGGGTGCCAATCTGCGCGGGGCGGTGTGGTCGAATACGGTCTGCCCTGACGGTACCAACAGCAATCAGAACGTCGGCTTCAGCTGCTCCGGTCATCTCGGCTAGTGACCAAACAGATGGTGCCTAGATTGTTTTTATAATGTCGCCCCCGCGAAAGCGGGGGTCCGCGGCCGCTGGCACGGGATTGGCCGACTAGGGTGCCCGCTTGCGCGGGCACGACGCAAGAAGGCGGGCACCAAGCGTCGGATCCGAACAACTACGCGTAAGAAATCATCGATATCAGACTGACGGCGTGTCAAGTTCAACAAATCGGGATCAGTAAAGGGCTCGTCCAACCCGACCAGACCATCAATAACCCTTTTAGGACCAGGAGGAACGCATGCGAAACTCCGGAGCGCGGAGCGGCTCCCTGTCAAACCTGCTAACCGGATG
>DATJLK010000117.1:0-25992 GCA_035509615.1 Allostellaceae bacterium
CTCGCCCATGACGAGGCGAGCCGCGCCGGCTTTCTCGCCGATCGGAATGCCTATGCCGACCGCTTCCGGCTCAGCTCCGCGCAACGCGCGGCACTGCTTGCCCTCGACACCCGTACCATGGTGGCGATGGGTATGCATCCGCTGGTGCCGTTTCTCGCGCAGATGCAGATCACCCGCCAGCGGGCGGGCTAGCTGTTGAGAGATCAACAGCTAGAGCAGGATCGCATGAAAGGGAAACAGAGCTTCCCATTTCATGCATGAATCCTGCTCTCGATCCCATGGTCTACGACCGACCTGCCACCGGTCTTTTGCGCACAGACGCGCATCTACTTCGGGAACCAGGACCGGTCCCCGCCGCTGGCAATCTTCCGTCGCCAGCGACCGCTCGCGGCATCGGCCATGGTTCCGGGCAGCGAATCGCGGGCCGCGGCTCGGTCAGGTTGGCGAGAAAAGCTTCGCGAGATGAGCCGGCAGGCGGTTCGGCAGGTCGTTGCGGGCGCAGCGCAAGCCGACATAGCCGTCGGGGCGGACCAGATAGGCCATGTCGCCCGATCCGTAGCGTGCCGCGGTTTCACCGGTCCGGTCAAAGAGGTCGCCGCCGGCTATTCCGGGAGCGGTGATATGGCGGACCGCGACGGTCGGCTGCCCGAGTTCGGGCATGACCGAGGGCGAAGCGCCGCCGGCGCCGACCAGCAACAGCAGATGGCGGTGCTGCGCGAAGAGCTGATAGAGCCTTGTCGGCACGCCCTGGCGATCGTCAACCACGGCGTCGGGGGCGCGGTCGCCGGCATGCGGACCAGGCGCTCCCATTGCATGGTCCTCGACGATCGGGCTCCCGCGATAATCGATCGCGAGCCCCGACATCCCCTCGCCGAGCCTGTCGACGACCAGGGGTATTCGAGTCATCAGCGACATCAGGTGATCGCGGATAAAGCGGGCGACCGGGCCGTGCAGCGCCACCAGCCGCGTCGCCCGATCGGTCTGCCGCACCACCGCCTCGTCGACCGGCCGGCGCTCCGCCTCGTAGCTGTCGAGCAACGCCGGATTGCCGTTTTTACCAATCACCAGACTCAACTTCCAGGCGAGATTGAACGCGTCCTGAATCCCCATATTCATCCCTTGGCCGCCGACCGGGCTGTGGATGTGACCGGCATCGCCGAGCAGAAAGGCGCGGTCTTGATGGAAATGTCCGGCGATCCGGCGATGGATGCGGAATACCGAGATCCACCGCGGATCGACAAGACGCAGCCCGCCCGGTCCGCGCTGGTCGAGCAACGCCTGACATTGCGCCAGGCTCGGCTCATCCCGCCACTCTGGCGGCGAGTTGCCGACGATCAGCCGCCAGCGCCCCTCGGGAAGCGGGAAAAATGCCGCCGGACCGTCGCCGTGCAGCCATACCTGCGCCTCGTTGTGGTCGAGGTCGGGCTCAACCTTGATGTCGGCCAGCAGGAAATGCTCGGGATAGGTGGCGCCGGAAAACGAGATCCCAAGCTTCTCGCGCACCGCACTATGCGCGCCGTCGCAGCCGAGAATCCAGTCGGCCTCGACCTCCTCAACCCGGTCGCCGCAACGCAGCCGCGCCTGGATACCTGGCCCGTGCTGGGTCAATCCGACGAGTTCGGTGTTGCGTTCGACCGTGACCCCCAATCGCCCGACATGCTCTTCGAGAATGCGTTCGGTCTGGTCCTGCGGCACGCCCAGGACAAAGGGATAGCGGGTGTCGAGCGATCCGAAGCCGACATGGGCGATCCGTCGGTTGTCGCCGTATGTGCTGACCGCGGCAATGCGCTGGCCGGCGGCGAGGAAAGCCTCGGCGAGGCCCATCAGCTCGAAGGTTTCAACCGTCCGCGGGTGGATCGCAATCGCCCGCGACTGGGTGGCGCGATGCGCGTCTTTATCGATCAGCCGGCAGCGGATGCCATCCCGCGCCAGTTCATGCGCCGCAACCAAACCGGTCGGACCGGCGCCAACGATCAAGCAATTTGGTGCGCTGATGTTTGTTGGCGCGTTGACGTTTGTCATGTTGCGCTGCATCATCACATGAACACCAACGGGGTAGGAATGCTCCGTAGCGGCGCGAAAATTATCGCAAACCAGATAAGGGATCATTACGGGAGCGCTTGAAGGCGGTTTTGGGTCGGCGGGCTGCCGCATCAGCGGCTGTTGCCGGCATGGCATACCGAGGCGGGAGACATCGGCCATGGCCAAAACCACCGAACTGCACGGGTTGCTGAAATTGCCGCCGGGCGTCACCATTCACGGTGAACTCCGCCCCGGCTGCGAGACCATTCTGACGCCGGCGGCGCTTGCTTTTGTCGCCGAACTGGAGCGCGAATTCGGCGACGAACGCCGCCGCCTTCTCGACCGCCGCGCCGAAATCCAGCAACGTCTCGATACCGGTTGGAAACCCGATTTTCTGCCTGAGACAAAATCGATCCGCGAGGCCGACTGGCGGGTAGCGCCGATCCCCGCCGACATTCGCGACCGGCGCACCGAGATCACCGGCCCGACCGATCGAAAGATGGTCATTAACGCGCTCAATTGCGGCGCCAGCGTATTCATGGCCGATTTCGAGGACGCGAATACGCCGTCCTGGGCCAATATGGTCGAGGGCCAAGCCAACCTTTATGACGCGGTGCGCCGCTCGATTGCATTCGACGACCCGGAAACCGGTCGCCACTATTCGTTGAACGACAAAACCGCCGTGCTGTTTGTGCGTCCGCGCGGCTGGCATCTGCCCGAAAAACATGTGCTGGTCGAGGGGGAGCCGATATCGGGGGCGTTGTTTGATTTCGGCCTTTACTTCTTTCACAATGCCCGCGAGTTGGTGGCGCGTGGCACCGGGCCCTATTTCTATCTGCCCAAAATCGAAAGCCATCTCGAAGCCCGGCTGTGGAACGAGGTGTTTTTATCGGCGCAGGCAAAGCTCGGCCTGCCGAAAGGGACGATCCGCGCCACTGTTCTGATCGAGACGATATTGGCCGCTTTCGAGATGGACGAAATCCTGTGGGAACTCAGGGACCATTCGGCCGGGCTCAATTGCGGCCGCTGGGACTATATCTACAGCTTCATCAAGAAATTCGCGGAAGACCCGGACTGCGTGATGCCCGATCGTGGCCAGGTCACGATGACCAGCCATTTCCTGCGCAGCTACAGCTTGCTGCTGATCAAGACCTGCCATCGTCGCGACATCCATGCGATGGGCGGCATGGCGGCGCAGATCCCGATCCGCAACGATCCCGCGGCCAACAAAGCGGCAATGGAAAAAGTACGCGCCGACAAATTGCGCGAGGCTGGTGACGGGCATGACGGCACCTGGGTGGCGCATCCCGGGCTCGTCGGCATCGCCGAGGAGATTTTCGACCGCGAGATGCCGCAGCCAAATCAGATCGCCCGCAAGCGCCAGGATGTCGATGTCGCCGCCGCAGATCTGTTGACTGTCCCGACCGGGACGATCACCGAAGCCGGCCTGCGTCAGAACCTGAATGTCGGTATCGGCTATATCGAGGCGTGGCTGCGCGGAACCGGCTGCGTTCCGCTCTACAATCTGATGGAAGACGCTGCTACCGCCGAGATCAGCCGGGCTCAGATCTGGCAATGGATCCGACATGGCGCCAAGCTTGACGACGGCCGGCTGATCGACGCCGCGCTGTGCGAAGCCTTGCTTGACGACGAACTCGGCAAGCTGCGCACCGCGGCCGGCGAGGAAGCCTATCAAGGCGGGCGTTTCGAAGACGCCGCGACCCTGTTTCGCGAACTGATCGAAGCGCCGGTCTTCCCTGAATTCCTGACGCTGCCCGCTTACGATAAGATCATCGCGGAGGGCGCCTGATCGGCATCGCCGTACTCGTCATGGTGCCTGCGTCTCCGAACTCGCGGCACCAAAACAGAGCCGGCGTGGATCAAATCCCCATTTTGCTCGCCTGCCCCGTCCAGCCATCATGCGCGAGCAATTCCGGTCCGGTCGGCATCAGTCGGCACGGGCGGTGTTGGTCAGCATCTCGGATTTGCGGTCGAGCGCTGCGATCAGACCGTCATACCCGTCCCGTTGCAGGATGGCGGCGAATTCGGAGCGATGCGTCGCCACCTCGCTGATCGTGCCGTCGAGATAGATATCCCCGATCAACCACCTGCCGCCGTCCGACCGCATCAGATAGTCGACCTCGACCGGGCTGCCGTCGGCTTTGATGATCGTGCTGGTCACGATCACACCATAGGGGTCTTGCCGCTGACCGGTCACCTCCAGTTTTTGCCCGTGATAGCTGTCGAAGCGGTCGGCGTAGACCGCCGACATATAGCGGCCGTAGCTTTCGGTCACCTGCTGCTGTTGGGTCGGGCTCAAGCTCGCCCAACCGGCGCCGAACGCCAGGCGGGCCATAAACGGCAAATCAAAGTTAGCGCGAATGACCGGAGCCAGCTGAGTGTAGCGTCCGCTGCCGCCCAGAACCGAGCCGCTTCTCATCGTCGCGAGCAGGCTCGTATAAAGCGTCTGCACGGTGGCGCCGGCATTTCCCGCAGTCTGCGCGATGCCGGGATCCGACCAGCTGGCCAGCGCCAGCACAACGGCCAAGGCAGTCGCGCTTTGTCTCAATCCCAACATCTTGGGTTTCCGCGCACGGGCCCGGATCGCTGTCGTGATTCCTTTAAACATGATGGCTGATCTCGATTTAACCTGTCTCCCGCGGTGCTAGATGCGCGTTGAGATGACATATTCAAGGCATGGCTGGGCCGCCCTCGACACATTGTCGTGAGCGTGAAGGCACCTTCCGTCGCTCGCCCGGGACCCGAGCTGTTCGCGGCGCCTGCCTATCTGCGGCCCCGACTGCAACAAAGATTCGCTCTTGGCGTTACGTATTCGATCCGCACTAGAATAGTGCACGGCCGCTGTTTCACTGCGACAGCGGCAGCTCTGAATTAACTGGTGGGCGATGCACTCATCCTTTGACCTGTTGGCGTTGCTATTGGGGCTGGCAGCACTGTTCGGTTACCTGAATCATCGTATTCTGCACTTGCCGATGACGGTTGGTTTGCTGCTGCTCGCGCTGCTGACTAGCGGCGTCCTGATCGCGTTGGGCGCCGTCTTTCCGCAGCTTGGCGTCAAATCGGCGATCCGGGAGATGCTCGCCAGCGTCAACTTGCCGGTGGCATTATTGAATGGGTTTTTAAGCTTTTTGTTGTTCGCCGGCGCACTTGAAGTCGATTTTAAAGAGCTGTTTGCACGCAAATGGACAATATTGGCGCTGGCGATCTTTGGCACCGTGCTGTCGACCGTGCTGGTCGCTGCCGGGCTGTACGGTGTTGCGACCAGCCTTGCCAAGGCCATTCCCTTTGCCTGGTGTCTTGTGTTCGGGGCGCTGATCTCGCCAACCGACCCGGTCGCCGTGCTGCTGGTGTTAAAGCGCGTCGGCATTTCGGACTCGCTGCAGGCGGTCATCGCCGGCGAAAGCCTGTTCAACGATGGCATCGGAGTGGTGTTGTTTTCGCTGCTGCTGTCGTTGACGATCGGCGGCGGCGGCGATCACGGGCCGCTGATCATCGCCGGAACGTTTGCGCTGTCGGCGATCGGCGGCGGTCTCTTGGGCTTGGGGCTGGGCTTTGTCGCTTTCCTGATGATTCGTGGGGTTGACGATTACAGCGTCGAGCTGATCATTTCGCTCGCCCTCGTCACTGGTACTTACAGCCTCGCCAGCATGCTGAATGTCTCGGGCCCGGTGGCCGTCGTGGTCGCCGGCATCCTGATCGGCAACCATGGTATGGAGCGGGCTATGAGCGAGACGACCCGCCAGCATCTGCAGACATTCTGGCTGATGGTCGACGATACCTTGAACGCGCTGTTGTTTCTGCTAATCGGGCTCGAGATTGCCGCAATCGATCTGAGGCTGCGGGCCATTGTCGCGATGGCTGCGATGATACCGCTCGTCCTGATCGCGCGATGGGTCAGCGTCACCGCCTCAGCGCTGCCGCTGAGCCTGCGCGTGGCGCGCCGTTTTGGATCATCGGTGGTGCTGACCTGGGGCGGGCTGCGCGGCGGGATCGCAGTGGCATTGGCGTTGGCGCTGCCGCCGACACCCTACAAAGACGACCTGCTGACCATCGCCTATGGCGTCGTCGTGTTCTCGATTGTCGTGCAAGGATTGACCCTCGAGTGGGTGGCGCGCCACGTGCTGCCGCGGTCGCCGGTTCGCTCCGGTGCGGTCGCGGTCACCGAAGACGGCTGAATGTCAGCCCGATTGCGCTATATGGAAATCGTCAATCTGTCGCTCGCCTGCCGTCACCAGCCAGGGTAGCTCGGACGCCCGCCATGGATAAAAAGGTTCACATCAACTTCTGGTACGTGATCGCCGCGATCCTCGGCATGTTGTGGATTCAGAGCCTGTATCTGCAAAGTACCCAGCGCACCTCGATCCCGTACAGCAAATTTCAGACCCTGCTCGACCAGAACAAGATCGACGACATCGAAATCGGTCCGAACTATATCGAGGGCTCGCTGAAAAAAGCGGAACCCGACGGGCTCAAGGATTTCATCACCGCCCGGGTGGCGCCCGATCTGGCGAAAAACCTGGACAAGCATGGGGTTACCTATAGCGGCGTCGTCGAGAATCACTTTATCCGCGACATCCTGTCCTGGATCTTGCCGGCGATCGTTTTTGTCGGGATCTGGATGTTTGCGATCCGTCGCATGGGGCAAGGTGGGCTGAGCGGGGTCATGCAGATCGGCAAGAGCCGCGCCAAGATTTACGTCGAGAAGGAGACCAAGGTCACCTTTGCCGATGTCGCCGGGGTCGACGAGGCCAAGGAGGAACTGATCGAAATCGTCAACTTTCTGAAAAACCCGCAAGTCTACGGACGCCTCGGCGGTCGCCCGCCAAAAGGCATATTGCTGGTCGGGCCGCCAGGGACCGGTAAAACCCTGCTCGCCCGCGCGGTTGCCGGCGAGGCGGGAGTGCCGTTTTTCTCGATCTCGGGATCGGAATTTGTCGAAATGTTTGTCGGCGTCGGCGCCGCCCGGGTACGCGACCTGTTCGAGCAAGCCCGCCAGCATGCCCCGGCAATCATCTTTATCGACGAACTCGACGCGCTCGGTCGCGCTCGCGGCCCGTTCGCCGGCGGCGGCCAGGACGAAAAGGATCAGACCCTGAACCAGCTTTTGGCAGAACTCGATGGGTTTGACCCGACCAGCGGGCTCGTATTGCTCGCCGCTACCAATCGGCCGGAGGTTCTCGATCCCGCCCTGCTGCGCGCCGGGCGCTTTGATCGCCAGGTCCTGGTCGACCGCCCCGACAAACAGGGTCGCATCGCGATCCTCGCCGTCCATTTAAAAAAAGCAAAACTCGCCCCCGATGTGAAACCGGAGGAAATCGCGGCGCTCACGCCGGGCTTCACCGGCGCCGATCTGGCTAACCTCGTCAACGAGGCAACCCTGCTCGCCACCAGGCGCAACGCCGATGCGGTCACGATGGAGGATTTCAACAATGCCATCGAGCGCATCGTCGCCGGCCTCGAAAAGCGCAACCGGCTGTTGAACCCGCTCGAGCGCCGGGTCGTGGCCTATCACGAACTGGGTCATGCGATGGTCGGGCTGGCGCTGCCCGGGCTCGACACCGTTCACAAGATCTCGATCATCCCGCATGGTGTCGGCGCCCTCGGTTATACGATCCAGCGCCCGACCGAGGACCGCTATCTGATGACGCGGGCCGAACTCGAACACAAGATGGCGGCGCTGCTTGGCGGCCGGGCCTCGGAGCGGCTGGTGTTCGATGAAATTTCGACCGGTGCCGCCGACGATATTGCAAAAGCGACCGATATCGCGCGCGCCATGGTGTTGCGCTATGGCATGAGCGACGCGCTGGGCAACGTCGCCTATGATCGCGACCGTCAGCCGTTTCTGCAGCCCGCCTATCCGGTGCCGCAGGAACGCGCCTACAGCGAGGGCACCGCGGAGGCGGTCGATCAAGCCGTTCGCAATCTGGTCGATCACGCCTTTGCCATCGCCAGCGCGATCCTGCTGCGCAACCGTGCCTTGCTCGACCGTACCGCCGCCGCATTACTGAATACAGAGACGCTGAACGAACCCGAAATCGAACAGCTGAAGCGCGAAATCCAGCCGGTGCCGGATGTATTGACGCCACCCACCCGTCCTGCCGCAATCGTCGCTGCGTCCTGAGGCGCGTGATGCGCCGTCGCGCCTTGACCCGGCCCGCCGGCAAAGTTCAAGATCGCTGCAACCCAATCCGGAGTATGCGATGTCGGAACGAGCGCCGTTTTTGAACCGGACCTATAGCGCCTATCATCACCGCGAGCTTCCGCCGATCGACGCGGAGTTGACCCGGGTCGGGCCAGGAACCCCCTGCGGCGAGTACCTGCGGCGTTTCTGGCAGCCGGTCATCCAGTCCTCGGAACTCGGCGATGTGCCGCGCCGGCTGCGCATCCTTGGCGAAGATCTGGTCGCGTTTCGCGACAAGAGTGGTGCAATCGGCCTGTTGGAACTGCATTGTCCGCATCGCGGCACCTCGCTCGAATTCGGACTGATCGGCGAGCACGGTATCCGCTGCTGCTATCACGGCTGGCTGTTCGACGCCGACGGCACGATCCTCGAAACCCCGGGCGAGCCGGCCGACAGCACCTTGAAGGACCGCTTGTTCCACGGCGCCTATCCGGTGCACGAGCATGCGGGGTTGGTCTTTGCCTATATGGGGCCGCCGGAAAAGCAGCCCGGTTTTCCGATCCTCGACACCTTTGACCTGCCGGGTTACCGCCAGATCGCCCGCGCGCCGACGATCTGGGAATGCAACTGGCTGCAGGTCAAGGAAAACAGCATGGACCCGGCCCATCTTGCTTTTCTGCACACCCTGCCGGGCAGCGAGGGCTTTACCGAGGATTTCAAAGAGCAGCCCGAATGGGACTGGATGGAAACGCCGGTCGGCATGGTCTACATCGACACGCGCCGGCAGGCCGACCGGGTCTGGGTGCGGGTCGCCGATTTCATCCTTCCCAACATCCACCAATTTCCGCCCAACGCCGACCCGATGGCGCAGCGCAATTCGGTCAGCCGGCCGCAGGCGACGACCTGGGCAGTGCCGCTCGACGACACCCATACGATGCAGATCGGCTATCACCGCGCCCCCGAGGGCAGGGAGATGCGGCGCGGTGCCGGGTTTGGCCAGGATGGCAAGCGCCCCTACGAAGAACGCCAGCGCGTCCCCGGTGACTACGACGCCCAGGTCAGCATCCATGGCGGCATCGCCCGGCACGGTCTCGAGCATCTCGCTTCGACCGACCGCGGCATTATCATGATGCGCAACATGATCCGGCGCGGCATCCGCGCGGTCCATGGCGGCGAGGATCTCGATTGTCGCATCCTGCACAATGGCGGCGCCATCCCGACCTACAGTCATGACCGGGTCGTCGCCGGCATCGCACCGGCCGCCAGTCCGCAGGCGGACAAGCAGCTGTTGCGCGAGGTGGCCCGCAAAGTCGTCGCCAAGACGATCGAGGCCGGCTCCGCCGAAGCATGACGGACGAGGCTGATCGGCGTTTACCGAGGTAATGATTACCGGGATCAGCGCCGTCACCCTGGCAACCCACGACATGCGGCGCGCGGTCGGGTTTTATCGCGCGCTCGGGTTGGAGATGCTGTATGGCGGCGAGGAGGCGTCGTTCACCAGCTTCCGCGCCGGCCCTGGTTATCTGAACCTGATCGCTCAGCCGGCGGAGCAGCGCTGGTCGTGGTGGGGGCGGGTCATCTTCTATGAAGCCGATGTCGATGCCCTTTACGACCGTCTTGTCGCGGCCGGCTATCGCCCGACGACCGTACCGCGCGATGCGCCCTGGGGCGAACGGTTCTTCCACATCACCGATCCCGACGGCCACGAACTGAGCTGCGCCTGGCCGCAAGGTCAGACCTTGCCGCGTTGAACTCGCGGTGGGGCCTGTCGCGATGACCCCCGACAACCTCGTCACAGGCCGCTCCAACCGATGTTCGGGGTTGCAAATCGGCGTGATATAGTCTGCCGACGGCTTTGATTGCCTGCGGAGGAATGATGAGCCTCGAAGGCGGCTGCGCCTGCGGCGAGATCCGTTATCGGCTGACCGCGGCACCGATGATCGTTCACGCCTGCCATTGTCGCGACTGTCAACGGCAGACCGGCAGCGCATTTGCTCTCAACCTGTGGATCGAACGCAAGTTCGTCGAGGTCAGCGGCGGCGAGCCGATCGCTTTTCGGGTGCCGCCCGGCAGCAGCGGCAAGCCGCACGATGTCTTTGCCTGCGGTCAATGCGCCACGCATCTGTGGAACAAGTATCACGCGGCACCCGGCGACACCGTGCTGCTCTGTGGCGGGACGCTGGACGATGCGTCCAAGATCGCACCGGACGTGCACATCTTCACCCGAAGCAAGCTGCCGTGGCTCGATCTCCCCGCGGGCGCCCCGGCCTTTGAGGCGTTTTACCGGATCGATCAGGTATGGCCGGCCGACAGCCTGACGCGCTGGCGGCAGCTGACCGCGCGTTGACCCCGCGTCCCAAAGTATAGCCGAAGCGTTATCCCCATCTGGCGCCGCGAGCACGGGTCCAGAATCACCTCGGCTCAGCCGAGCGGGCGGCCATGGCGGGCGATGAATTCCGGAAACGCCTCCTCGGCGCGCGCACCACGCACGACATGGGTGGTAAAGTGCCGCTCTTCCTGCCATTGCTGTTCGAGGTTCTGCGCCATCTGCTTCAGGAGCAGCGCCTTGATGCCCGTGACGGCGGCCCGGTTGTTGCCTGAGATCATACGGGCGAGTTCCATCGTCTTGTCGCGCAGCCGGGCGCGCGGCACCAGATGGTTCAGCAGCCCGATGCGATGGGCTTCTTCGGCTTCGACCACGCGGGCAGTGAACAGCAGTTCCTTGGCGATCGGCCAGCCGACCTGGTTAGGCAGGGTCCAGGTGCTGTTGATCCGGCCATAGGCGGCGGCCAGAAAGCGAAAGCGCGTGTCCTCGCAACCGATGCGCATATCGAGCGAGGAGGCGAGCACCGCCGCCCCGCCATAGGCGAGGCCATTGATCATGCCGATCGTCGGCTTGGCGCTGGCGGCGATCTCGTAGCTGCCGCGGCCGCGTCGCGCATCCAGCTCCTGTTGCGTAAACCTCCGGTCGTCCTCGCGCTGCTCGTGGATGTCGCCACCCGCCGAAAACGCGCGCTCGCCCGCACCGGTGATGACGAGGCAGCCGATCGCGTCATCCGCGTCGAGTTCCTTGACCGCTGCATGCAGTTCGCTCGACAGCCTTCGGTTCATCGCATTGAGCTTGTCGGGCCGGTTCAGGGTGATGATGCCGACGCCGTCTTCGCGATCGACCAGGATGTGCTCATAGGTCATGGTTTCCTCCGATTTTACTGAACCCGGATCACGACTTTGCCGACATGGTTGTCGGCTTCGAGATGGGCTTGCGCTGTAGCGATCTCACCGAGCCCAAAGGTACGGTCGACGATCGGCCGCAGCCGGCCGTCCTGCAGCGCCGGCATCAGGTCGGCGACAAAGCGCTTTGTCGATTGAGCCCGCTCGGCCGGCTTGCGCAAGCGATTGCTGACGCCGTAGAGATGCAGGCGGCGCAGCGCCAGCCGATCAAGATCGAGTTCGCCCTTTAAGACGCCGCTCATCCGCCCGATCGTAACAAACCGGCCGCCGACCGCGAGCGCTTCGAGGCAGGCCGGAAAAACATCGCCGCCGATGTTGTCGACGATCATGTCGACGCCATTCTCGCCGACGACTCGAGACACGGCTTCGCCAAATCCCTCGCTGCCGGTCACGATACCGGTGTCGAGTCCGTAACCTTTCAGCTTCTCGATTTTTTCGGCCGAGCGCGAGGTGCCGATCACCTTGGCCCCGATCAGCTTGGCGAGCTGCAATGTCGCTACTCCGACGCCGGATGACGCGGCGGTCACCAGCACCGTCTCGCCGGCATGCAGTTGGGCGCTGGCAAAGAGCGCGTCGTGTACGACCACGTAGACGATCGGCACTGCGGCGGCTTCTTCCCAGGTGAGTTGCTCGGGCGCCGGCATCGCCTCGCGCGCATCGACCAGCACATATTCGGCAAAGCCGCCGGTGCAGCGCCCCATGACCCGGTCGCCGGGCCTGAACCCGTTGACCCCGTCACCAACTTCAACCACCTCGCCCGCAGCGTCGCCGCCGCCCGCCCGCTCGGCTGGAACGGGTCTTCCCGGCACCGCGCGCAAATTGCGCATTGCGCGCATTTCGGCGCGGTTGAGCGACGAGGCGTAAACGCGAACCAGAATATGGCCCGGCGGGACCGTCGGCCGCTGTGTCTCGCGAATGTCCCAAATGCCGCCTTGCGTGCCCGGCACCATGATCGCCGCCAGCATGCCGCTTTCCTCCTCTTACCATCCGCCCGACTAGGCTATAGCTTGCGGTTCGTCGGGAATAGAGGGCATACCGATCAATCCTGGATGTCGGTCGGACCGCGCCGAGGGGTGACAACCGACCCTGGATCGATGCAACTCTCGGGCGCGCTTGCATGAGGCTCAGCCCGCGGTCACGATGCGGCGACGCCTTGACCGGACAGCCACAACCGGGCGGCACGAAGGAGGAGGAGATCGGCATGGAATTCGGCATGTTTCACCAGTTTCCATCATTGCCCGGGCGCAGCGACGCCGGGACCTTTGCCGAGGCTTTCGAACAGATCGACGCCGCCGAAGAGCTTGGTCTCGACGTAATGTGGCTCGCCGAATTGCATTTCGACCCGCAGCGCTCGGTATTGTCGGCGCCGCTCAGCATCGCCAGCGCCATCGCCGCCCGCACCCGCCGGATCAAGATCGGGATCGCGGTGCAGGTCTTGCCGTTGTGCCACCCGCTGCGTCTCGCCGAGGAGGGAGCCACGGTCGACCAGATCAGCGGCGGTCGGCTGATTTTTGGCGTCGGCCGCAGCGGGCTGCCACGCACTTACGACGATTACGGCATATCCTATGCCGAGAGCCGCGATCGTTTTGTCGAAGTCCTCGACATCCTCGAACAGGCGTGGTCGCAGCCTGCCGTGTGCTATGACGGCAAGTATTATCGCTTTCACAATATCGCGGTCGCGCCAAAGCCTGTTCAACAGCCCCATCCGCCGATCCGCATCGCCGCCGCCAGTCCCGACACTTATCCCGCGGTCGGCGCGCGTGGGCTGCCGATCTTTCTCAACGCGCGCCACGGCTCATTCTCTGAGTTTGTGCCCGCGATCCGCGAATTCCGCGCAGCCTATGAGGCCGCCGGGCACGAGGGCAGGGGCCAGGTTTACCTGCGGGTGCCAACCTATCTCGCCGAGACCGAAGCCGCGGCGCGTGAGGAACCGCGCGAAAGCCTGCTGCATTTTTATCGCGAGCAGACGGAGCGGCTGCGCGATTCGATGAGCCGGGGCGGGACGCGGGCCATCGAAGGGCGGGCGGAGCGCCTGCAGCGGCTTGAAAACCTGACCTATGACGAGGCGCTGGCGGGCCAGGTGCTGATCGGCACCCCGGATTCGGTTGGCGAGCAGCTGCGCGCCCTGCAAGACGAACTCGGCCTCGATGGCATCCTGGCCGAACTCAATTGCGGCGGACTGATCCCGCACGCAAAAGTGATGCGCGCATTACGTTTGTTGTGCGACGAGGTGATGCCGAAATTTCATTGACCGGCGGCGAGCGCGTTCGATCTCAGGTACCGGCCTGTCTCAGGTACCGGCCTGTCTCAGGTACCGGCGCCGTCCAGGATTTCGCGCAACCCGCGCCATTTGGCGAGTTTGGCGGCGAAATCGAGACGGGCATGGGCCGGGCTCGTCGACGGCATCGCCAGATAGATCAGGTGCGGGCGGCGCCGGAAATGGCGATCGTAGAGACGGCGCGCACCGGTGCCGTTGAACGCGACGGCGCCGATCGACGGATGGGCGTCAAGCAGGCGATCGATCGCATTGGGGGTCTCGCGGCGGATCGTTGAATCGGCGCTGGCCTCGCGCTCACCGACCATGCATACGTCCCACAGGGCCAGCTGTTGCGCCAGTGCGAACGCTAGCTTTGCCTGGTAGTCAGCCACCGGAGCGCTATCGAACAGCGCAAACAGGATCGGCCAGAACAGGTTGCGCGGATGTGCGTAATACTGCTGGAGGCGCAACGACTCTTCGCCGGGCAAGGTGCCAAGCACCAGAACCCGTGCGCGGTGATCGACGACCGGCGGAAAACTCCGCTTTGCCACGACGCCGACCGATCCTACCGGCCGACCCGGCCGGCCGGTCGCGGCGCCACCGATCTTGGGGGTTGGGCCGCGCCGGTCAGCCGACATATCTGCCGAGGCGAACCGCGGTCTGCCCCTTGCCCGCCCGACGCGACGGCATGATCAGGACGCATTCGTCGTAAGGGGTGCGGATCTCGCGACCGTCATCATGGCCGATTAGGCTGCCCTTTGGCGTCAGAACCTCAAGTCCGCGGAAATCGCCGGCAAATTCAAAACGGTCGCTGGTGATCGTCACCGCTTCGGTGACTTCGATGACCCGCTGTCGCGGCTGGGCAGCGATATCGGGACTGCCGACGGGGGTGGCGTCGTCCCGGGTCAGGGTGCCGAGTGCCATCAGAAAGCGCAGCATGACATCCGTGGCGATCTCGGCCGTCTGCTTCTGCCAATGCTGACCGGCTTCGATCAACAGCGCCGTCCTGGATGATGCCGGATCACCAAAGTGGCTGTAATCGCGCATCCGCTTGCCCGCCGCATGCCCGGCGTCGCAAATGATCAGTTCGGGGATGCCGACGCGGCGCGCCAGAGCCACCGAGCGCTCGAGCGTGCCGGCCAGCATCAACGGGGCCGTTGCGTGCTGCATCGAATGAATATCGAGCAGGAAGTCGGCAGCGTCGACAAACGGGCGAAGGGCGCGCGCGCGGGCGAGTTCCGTTGATTGCCGGGCCCCGTCGAGGGTTGCTTCGTCCCAGAGGCGATTGAAATCCTCGTCGACAAAGCGCGATGCGACCGGATAGCGCAGATTGAAGTTGCGGTAAGCCGCGACATTGTCGAAAGCCAGGGTCAACTTGCCGTGGCGCGGCCGCAGCCCGGCTTGAAACAGGCGGTCGAGGGCGATGGCGCCGCAAATCTCGTTGCCGTGGGTCAGTGCGGCGACCAGCACATGCGGTCCGGCGACCCCGCTGTCAAAGGTCGTGACATATTCGACGCCGGTATTGCCGGCGCGGTACGGTTCGATATCAGGTGGGTGCAGCTCAACGGGATAGTTCGGCTCGGACACTTCGCACTCCGTGGGCTTCGGAACACTGATCATCTTGCACCCGATTGGTGGGTCGGGTCACCCCGGCAGTTCCGGTCGCTCGACACCGCGAGGCGATTCGTGTGAATGCCGCTCTCAGCCGGCTTGCCCGGCGGACGGACAGCCCGTAGATTTTGCGACATGGGCTGAGCTGGAACCGGCACGACAACGCAACGCGCAACTTGGGTAGGAGCGGGAGGATCCGTCAGTGAGGCAAGTCGAATGAGCCTCGAAATCCCCGGCGTACTTTGGCGGCGTGACCCGGAGGCCAAGGAATTGCCGTTGGTCTTTGATTCACCCCACAGCGGGTCGCACTACCCTGAGGATTTCGGTTTTACCTGCCCGCTCGAGACCCTGCGTCGCGCCGAAGACGCCTATGTCGACGAACTCTATGACGCCGCCCCGATCCATGGCGCCACCCTGATCGGTGCGCTGTTCCCGCGCAGCTATCTCGATCCCAACCGCGGGGTCGAGGACATCGATGAAGCGTTGATCGACGGACGATGGCCGACCCCGCTCAAACCGTCGCAGAACACCCGCGCCGGCTTGGGCCTGGTGCGCCGTGTGGCCCGGCCGAGCACGCCGATCTATGACCGAAAGCTCAGCGTCGAAGAGGTGATGACCCGCATCGAGCGTTGCCATACACCCTATCATCGCGTGCTCGATGACGCCTGCACCCGGCTCCATCAGAAATATGGCACGGTGTGGCATATCAATTGTCATTCGATGCCGTCGAAGCGCAGCGCCCGCGACATCGGCCGGCCGGCCGATTTCGTGCTGGGCGATCGCGACGGCACGACCTGCGCCAAGGAATTCACCGATTTTGTCGCCGGCGTGCTGCGCCGCCGCGGCTATGATGTCCGGATCAATGAAATCTATAAAGGGGTCGAGATCGTCAAACGGCAGGGGCGGCCGGCGCTAAGTCGCCACAGTCTGCAGATCGAAGTCGACCGTGCGCTCTACATGGATCAGAAGACGCTGCAGAAGAATGCGAACTTTGCCCGGCTGCGCGCCGATATTACGCACCTGATCGAAATGCTCGGGCATTTTGCGCGGGAACAGCGCTGAACACCGATGGTGCGCCGTTCCGCGGCTGCTGGCCGCGACTTCAGCCCGCTCGATTTCCGTCACGCGATGGGCAGGGTCGGGTAGGCGGTATCGCCGTGGCGCTGGCCAATCTTTGCGAGAACAGCGCAAGATCGCTCGTCGGCGAGGTCGGCGTAGGCCACGGACCGTGATGGTGCCAAAAGTCACGCTCGAGATGCTGGCCGAGATGCTGGCCGAGATGCTGGCGTCGACCGGGAGCGGGGATCACGGAACAAAGCTCGAGGAGGAGGCGTGATGGCTAAGATTCCACCGGTGCTGCACTCGCACATCAACACCGCCTTTCCGGCAAATGTCTGCCTTGTCGGCAGCGTATTGCCCAATGGCTACGCCCAGATCACGCCGCGCGGCGGCACGCTGGTGTTCGACGACGATCACCTTGCGTTATGGGAGCGCGGCAAGGGCTCGACCAACGCCAATCTGCGCGACGGTACGGCGTTGACCGTCTATTTCCGCAAGCCGCAATTGCGCGAGGAAGGCGTGCTGCCAAAAGGCGGGATCGCGCGCTTTTATGGGCGTGCCAAGATCCACAGATCGGGACCGGTCTACGAGGAAGTATGGCGCCGCCTGGTGCAGCCGGAAAAAGACCGGGACCCGCAAAAGGCTGGATACGCGGTGCTGATCGAAATCGAGCGGGCCGAGGATCTCGATGGCCAGCCGCTGGCGCTCGACTAGCGGCTTGGCTTGGCACTCAGCCGCCTGAGACGGTCGGCGGCCTGGGGCGCCCCGAGATCGCGCGCCCGCGCATACCAGAGCCGCGCTTCCTCGGGGTCCGAGACCTGCGTCCACAGCCGGAACTGGCGCAGAAACAGCGGATCATAGCTGGCACCGATGCCCAAGGCGCCGTGCCCGTCCCCCGCATCGTAGGCGCGACGATAAAGGAGTCGCGCCGAGGCCAGATCTCCCCGGCGATAGGCATCGTCGCCCTGGACCAGCAGGGCTGTGATTTCCGCCGCCGGCAATGGCTCAACCGATGTCGGGTCGGTCGCGATATCGGCCGCTCCTCCATTGTCCTGAGCCGGCGCTGGTCCGGCACGCACCGGTGGTGCGGAAAACACTGTCGATGGGCCGGGTTGATGCGGCTGAGGCACGGCCGGTACCGCCGATGCGGTAACGTCGCTGGTGGCGGGACGGCGCGCCGCAACGCCATCGGCATCCGGGGCGCGGACGAGCGGGATCGGCGCGGTTTTATCGGCGGCGATCGAGGATGCCGGCATGGTCTTTAGCTCGCCTACCGGCAGCTGGCCCACCGGCGGCGGGGCAGTCGGCGCAAATGCAGTCGGCGCAAATGCAGTCGGCGCCGCAGCGACATCGGTCTTATCGGGCGGCCGGGTTACATCGCGTTCGCGTGCGCCGACGGGAGGCGGCGACAGCATTGCGGCCGCCTGCGTCGCCGCCCGCGACAACGGGGCTGCGGCAACGATCGTCGGCGGCTTTGATCGAAGGATTTCGGCTGATCGAACGATTTCGGCGGGGCGCCCCGACAGCAGCAAGAACCCGGTTCCAAAAAACGCCAAGATCGTAGCGACAGCGGCGATCCCGAGCCCACCCAGGCAAAGGATGGCGTCAGCCCTGAGGCCCCTGGCGGCAGATCGCGAGCGCGCTGGCAAAACGGCAGGCAGCAGATCCTCGGGCGCTGAGATCAGTTCGACTGAATCGGATCGGATCTGTAGATCAGTCATCTCCCGGCCCCTGACCGAGCTAACCGCCGCTGCGGCCTGTTAGCGCATAATTATTACGGACTCCCTTGCGAAGACAACCGGCACCCACCCCAATCGGGGATGCCATCCCATTGCGGCCGCCGGCACTTCGTTCCAATGTCACCTCCCATGACCCGATTTGGTACGAGTGGATGAGCTGGCTGACCAATTTTGTCCTCCCCAAGATCCGCGCTGTCGTCGCCAAAAGGGAGGTGCCGGATAATCTGTGGAAGAAATGTCCGGGTTGCGAGCAGATGCTGTTCCACCGCGAGTTGGAAGCCAATCTCGATGTCTGTCGCAATTGCGGTCACCATCTGCGCATTGGCGCTGTGCGTCGATTGGAGATCCTGTTCGATGACGGCGTCTTTTCCCGTATCGAGCTGCCGAAAACGGTGGCTGACCCGCTGCGCTTCCGCGATCGCCGGCGTTACACCGAACGGCTGCGGGAAGCGCAGGCAACCAAAAACCCTGACGGCGATGCGGTGGTTGTCGGACATGGCCTGATCGGCGGCCATGCCGCGGTGGTCGCGGCGTTCGAATTCGGCTTTATGGGCGGGTCGATGGGGGTCGCTGCCGGCGAAGCGATCGTCACCGCAGCCAAGCTTGCCCTTTTGCAGGAAGCTGCACTGATCGTTGTGCCAGCCTCGGGTGGGGCGCGCATGCAGGAGGGGGCATTGTCGCTGATGCAGATGCCGCGCACGATCATCGCCGCCGACATGGTCAAGGAAGCCGGTCTGCCTTATATCGTGGTGCTGACCGATCCGACGACCGGCGGTGTTTCGGCGTCGTTCGCGATGATCGGCGACATCACCCTGGCCGAACCCGGCGCCGTCATCGGCTTTGCCGGCGCCCGGGTGATCGAAGAGACGATCCACGAGAAATTGCCGGAAGGGTTTCAGCGCGCCGAATACCTGCTCGACCACGGCATGGTCGACATGGTGGTGCCGCGCGCGGAACTGCGCGAGACGATCGGGCGGCTGCTCGGGCTGCTGCGCGAGCCGCTACCGCGCGCGTTGCCGGCGCCGCTTGCGACACCGATGAGCCCGGAGCCGGGATGACCGCCGCGGCGAGCGATATCGTGCTGGCGCGGCTGATGAGCCTGCACCCGAAGCTGATCGACCTGTCGCTCGGTCGGGTTGAAGGGCTGCTTGCCGCCCTCGGCAACCCGCAGGACCGATTGCCACCGGTGATCCATGTCGCCGGCACCAATGGCAAGGGCTCGACGGTAGCGACCCTGCGCGCCTGCCTCGAAGCCGGCGGCTGGCGCGTCCACGCCTATACCTCGCCGCATCTGGTGCGGTTTCACGAGCGCATCCGGCTCGCCGGCCGGCTGATCGACGAGGATCGCCTGGTCGAACTGCTCGAGGAATGCGAGCGCGCCAACCGGGGGGCGCCGATCACCTATTTCGAGATCACAACCGCGGCGGCGTTGCTGGCTTTTGCCCGCCTCCCGGCCGATTTCGTCCTGCTCGAAACCGGGCTCGGCGGCCGGCTCGACGCCACCAACGTCGTGCGTCAACCGGCAGTAACCGCGATCACCCCGATCTCGCTCGACCATCAGGCATTTCTCGGCGACACGATCGCCGCGATAGCCGGCGAGAAGGCCGGCATCCTGAAGCCCGGCGCACCGGCGATAATCGGCCCGCAGCCGCCCGAGGCGGCAGCTGTGTTCGACGCCTGCGCCGCCGCAATCGGCGCCCCGCTCTATCGTTTCGGTCGCGAATGGCGGTGCACGTCGCGGGAGGGCGGCATGCGCTACGAAGGCTGGCGCTGGCGCTTCGAGCTGCCGCTGCCGTCATTGCCGGGCGCCCATCAGATCGGCAATGCCGGGATCGCGATCGCCTGTCTCGAACAGCTGACGGGCCTTGAGATTGGCCGTGAGACGATCGCGCAAGGCCTGCGCCATATCGACTGGCCGGCACGGCTGCAGCACCTGGCCCGCGGGCCGTTGGTCGAGCTGCTGCCCGAGGGCTGGGAGCTGTGGCTCGACGGCGGACACAACCCGGGCGCCGGCGAAGTCCTCGCCGCTGCAATATCAGCCTGGGCCGACCGCCCGCTCCATCTTGTCGTCGGCATGCTCAACACCAAAGATGCCGCGGGTTTCCTGGCACCTCTCGCGGCGCATGCCCGCGCGTTGTGGGCAGTCACGATCCCCGGCGAGCAAAACCCGCTTCCGGCCGAGGCGATCGTTGCCGCCGCTCGCTCGGTCGGCCTCCCCGCCCAAGAATCACCCTCGGTCGCCGCCGCCTGTGCGGCGATCACCACCGACCCGAGGCCGGCTCGCATCCTGATCTGTGGGTCGCTGCACCTCGCCGGCGTCGTGCTGGCCGAGAACGGCTAGTGGCCGGAACCCGGGTTCGTCAGGGTTGCTGCCGGGAGTGTCCTGCGTCCATGCCGGCCCCGGGTTCGCCCTCAGGCCGGTCCGAGGATCAACTCCGGCCGGTCCCTGCGGCCGGAATGGTCCCGACCTTTGTCGGGATGGTGAGCCGGGCGGGATTTTACGCTCGCTCTTTTTGAGCGGCCTTTGCTCCTTCATACTGCGGGCGCACGTGAGCCTGAGGACACGTGATCCTGAGGAGGAGAGAGCGCTGATGTTCAGCCATGTCATGATCGGCAGCAACGACATTGCCCGGTCGAAGAAATTCTACGACGCGCTGTTTGCCGCGATGGGCGCTCAGCCCGGCGTCGAGGTCGGCAATGGCCGGCTGCTTTACACGCATAATGGCGGCCGTTTTCTGCTGACCAAACCCATCGATGGCAAGCCGGCCTCTCATGGCAACGGCAGCACGATCGGCTTCACGATGAGCGGTCCCGCACAGGCCGATGCCTGGCACAAAGCTGGTGTGGAGAATGGCGGCACCTCGATCGAGGACCCGCCCGGCGTGCGCCGCGGCGCCGCTGGCGAGACCTATCTCGCTTATCTGCGTGATCCCGACGGCAACAAGCTGTGCGCGCTTTATCGCAAGCCAGCCTGAGTCATCGCTGACCAAGATCGAGGAGGGCCGCTCGTTGCGGGCGGTCCCCGCGGGCGGGGGCCGAGGGCTGCCGGCACCCGCCGCAGACGCGCTGTCGCGCCTATCGGCGTCGCGCCGCGGCGGTCATAGACGCAAAAGCGGCCGCGACCATATAGTTTGCGATACCGCCCGCGGGAGAAAACCATGGCCAAGGATGCCGGCTTTGCCAACAAAACCGTAGGGGATTGGGCGGCGCTGGCCACCAAGGAATTGCGGGGCAAGTCGCCGGACAGCCTCGATTGGACGACGCCCGAGGGGATCCGGGTCAAGCCGCTCTACACCGCGGCCGATCTCGCGACGATCGCAGCGGCCGGGTTTCCGTTAAAGAACATCCCCGGCTTTCCGCCTTATCTGCGCGGCCCGCGGGCGACGATGTACGCCAACCGGCCCTGGACGATCCGGCAATATTCAGGCTTTTCGACCGCCGAGGAGTCGAACCGTTTTTATCGCGAAAACCTGAAGGCCGGGCAGATGGGGCTGTCGATCGCCTTTGATCTCGCCACCCATCGCGGCTACGACAGCGACCATCCGCGCGTTGTCGGCGACGTTGGCAAGGCCGGAGTGGCGATCGACAGCGTCGAGGACATGAAGATCCTGTTTGACGGCATCCCGCTCGACCGGATGAGCGTGTCGATGACGATGAACGGCGCGGTCTTGCCGGTCCTGGCCGGCTATATCGTCGCCGCCGAGGAGCAGGGGGTGGCGCCGGACAAGCTCTCGGGAACGATCCAGAACGACATCCTCAAGGAGTTCATGGTCCGCAACACCTATATCTACCCGCCCGGGCCATCGATGCGGATCGTCGCCGACATCATCGAATACACCGCCCGGCATATGCCCAAATTCAACTCGATTTCGATATCCGGCTATCACATGGAGGAAGCCGGCGCCACCTCGGTGCAGGAACTGGGGTTTACACTTGCCGATGGCCTCGAATATGTGCGCGCCGCACTGTCGCGCGGGCTCAAGATCGACGAATTCGCACCGCGGCTGTCGTTCTTTTTCGGGATCGGCATGAATTTCTTTATGGAGATTGCGAAATTGCGCGCTGCCCGAGTGCTGTGGGCGGGGCTGATGCAGCAATTCGCACCCCAGGACCCGGCGAGCTTGGCATTGCGCACCCATTGCCAGACTTCGGGCGTCAGCCTGACCGAGCAGGACCCGCACAACAACGTCATCCGCACCACGATCGAGGCGCTGGCCGCGGTGCTCGGCGGCACGCAGTCATTGCATACCAATTCGTTTGATGAGGCGATGGCGTTGCCGACCCCGGCCTCGATGCGGATTGCCCGCAACACCCAGCTGATCCTCGCAGAGGAAACCGGCATCACCCATGTCGTCGACCCGCTGGGGGGCAGCTATTACCTCGAGAGCCTGACGCATTCACTGTGCCAAGCCGCCGGCGCGTTGATCGACGAAGTCGAGGGGTTGGGCGGCATGACCAAGGCGGTCGAGGCCGGAATGCCGAAACTCCGCATCGAGGAAGCCGCGGCTCGGCGCCAGGCCGCGATCGACCGCGGCGAAGAGACGATCGTCGGCGTCAACAAATACGCATCGGGTGAAGCCACCGAGGTCGAACTCCTCGATGTCGACAATTCGGCGGTGCGTTCGGCGCAGATCGACCGGCTTGCCAAGGTGCGACGGGCGCGCGACCCGGAACGCTGCCGTCAGGCACTCGCGGCACTGACTGTGGCGGCGCGGGACGGCCGCGGCAATTTGCTGGCGCTGGCGATCGAAGCGATGCGGGCGCGCGCCACGGTCGGCGAGATCTCCGACGCGCTCGAACAGGTGTTCACCCGCCACCGCGCCCAGATCCGCGCGGTGTCCGGCGTTTACGGCGGGCGCTATCAGGGTGACGAGGGCTTTCGCCGCATCCAGCACGAGATCGAGGCGTTTGCCCGCGACGAGGGCCGGCGGCCGCGCATGCTGGTCGTCAAGCTCGGCCAGGACGGCCACGACCGTGGCGCCAAGGTCATCGCGACCGCATTTGCCGATATCGGTTTCGACGTCGATATCGGCTCGCTGTTTCAGACGCCGGAGGAGGCTGCCCGCCAGGCGGTCGAAAACGACGTCCACATCGTCGGCGTTTCGAGCCAGGCGGCGGGCCACAAGACCCTGGTCCCGGCGTTGATCGAGGCGCTGAAGCGCGAGGGTGCCGGCGACATTCTCGTCGTCTGCGGCGGCGTGATCCCGCCCAAGGACTACGCTTTCCTGAAGAAAGTCGGCGTCGCCGCGATCTACGGCCCCGGCACCAACATCCCGCAAGCCGCCGCCGAAATCCTCTCGCTGATCCAAAAGCACCGGCTCGCAGCCTGAGGACGGCCGGCTGCACCGGCATTCCGGCCGGTAGCGCGCCTTGCCCCGGTAGCCCGCCACTTGGCGGTTCGATTTTGACGTGGTGCCCCGGGTCGGATTTGAACCAACGGCCTACCGCTTACGAAGCGGTTGCTCTACCACTGAGCTACCAGGGCACGCGCGCCACAAAATAGCCTGATCCGGGACCCGCGCCAAGCTGCTTGGAAGATGTGAGCCGGTCAGCCGCCTGCCGCCGGATCGATCGCCGGCAATGTCGATGCGGATGCCGCGGTGGCAGGCCTGGCTTGCCCGACTGGCGCGGCCGGAGTCTCGGCTGGCGCGCCGAACGTGACGAGCGGCGCAGCACTCGTACTGCGCCACGCCGGGGTCCGCCAGGCCAGCGTGTCAAAAGCGCCGCAGCGCGGGCACAGGGCGTGCCATTCGCCGCTGTCGCCGCCGCAATTGGCGCACACATAGCGGGGATCGGGCAATGCATGGACGGCGCGGTCGAGCCACTCGCGGATCCGGGCCGGGTCGTCGTGCTCGGCGTCTTCGACCCGGGCCATCATCAGGCACAGCCGCGGCGTTGCCCATGACCCGCTGTCGGTCGGGTTCTCGGCGACGGGCAGTTGCGGCGGGGCTGCGCCGGAATTGGTGGGGCCGGAATTCGCGGGTAAGCTCGCGAAAGCCGGCGGTTCGGTCGCCAGGGCGCGGTCGAGATGGCGTCGCGCCTCGCCCCAGAGTTCGGCCGCGATTGCCGCCTCGGCCACGCTCAGATGGCTCTCGCGCGCCGCCTGGTTGTGCGCCGCCAAGCGCTCATACCGCGCCATCCGGCCAAGCGCGGTCTCGTTTTTTCTGGTCTCGCCATAGATCTGCGCCAGCTCCGGATGAGGTGCCGTTCGCCAGGCGCGCTCGATCATTCTTTCGGCGCGTCCGGCTTTACCGGCCGCCAGCAGCAACCGGGCATGATGAGCCGCGGTGGCCGCGAGGTCGGGCGTCAGCGATTGCGCCTCGCCGGCCAGTTCCAATGCTCTCTGGGCTTCGCCCCGGGTAGTGGCGGCGCGGCTCAGTTCGTGAAGGATCACACCACGGTGATGGCGCGTCGCATCCGGCGCGATAAAACGGCGCTTTGCCGCCTTGTCGAGCGCCGCCAGAGCCGCTTCCCACCGCCTGTCGCGGACTTCGAGATCAAACAGGTTCGATGCCGCCCAGGCGGTGTCCGGACGCAGTTCCACCGCGCGTCTGGCGAGGCGGCGCGCGGTGGTGCGATCGCCGTCGCGCAGTGCTTGATTGAGCAATCCGCGCAAGCCGAGGAATTCGGTCTCGGGGCGGTCGAGCATGGCGGTGAAGAATTTTTTAGCCGCGAGCTCGTCGCCGCCGATCTGCGCCGCTTGCGCCGACAACAGCAGGGTCAACGGCGGTTCGGCGAGCAATGCTTCGGCGCGCCGGGCATAGCGGCGCGCTTCCTGCGGATCGCCGGCGGCGACGGCGACCATGCCGCGGGTCAACGCCTGGTAACCGGCGCGGCGTCGCCGCTCGCGCCGCCGTCGCATGAATGCCGCCGGGCTGCCAAAGATCAGAAAGATCAACCGCAACGCCAACGCGACGGTGAGGGCTGCCAGCGCCGCCGCCGCAATCAGCACCCCGACCGAGGTCTCGATCTGCCAGCCCTGCCAGACGATCTCGACCCGGCCGGGATCGTCGGTCAGAAAAACCGTCGCTGCGGCCAACCCCGCGATGATGATCAGAGCAATGATCAGGCGCATCAGGACGGGGTCTTCGGCTGAGCGGGCGGTGTCGGCGCGGCCGCCGGAGCGGGAGCGGTCACCGCAGGCGGGGCCGCGGCCGGCGCGCTGAGCCGGGCGCTCAGCAGATCCTGCAAATGCATCAGCGCGGCCTCGGCGGCGAGCCGCTGGCGCGCCTGGTCCAGCCAGGGTTGCGCCGCCTCGGCGTTGGCGCCGGTGAGTTTGCTCAGCGCCGCGACGGCACCTTTGAGATTGCCCTGTGCCACATCGCTTTGCGCCGCCTCGACCGCGGCGTCGGGCCCGGCTTTCGCGGTCCCGTCAATCTGGCGGATTGTGACCAGGCTGCGCAGCCGGTCGATCGCTTGCTCCCACCATTTGGGCTTGACCGGAGGGGTCTTTGCCGTGGCGATCCGGTCGGCAATTTCGTCCAGGCGCTGGCGCAGCACCGCCTGGCTGGCGACACCGTCGCGAGCAGCATCAGCCAGCGGTTGGGTGGCGGCGGCGAGGTCGGGATCATGCGCCGCAAGCTCCTTGAACGCCTGAAATTCAGCGGGGAACGGCCGCGCCGAAACGACCGCCTCGCGCATCTGCAGCAGGGCGAGCATCAAGGCTGCGCCGCTGCGATCAACATTGCTTTGTGAATGCAGCTGATGTTCGAGCGCATCGACCCGGTTCGCCAGCTCACCCGCGGCATTCCCGCGCTGCGCCAATTCCTGCTGCAGCTTGCCCAGATCGGCCGTCTGCGCTGCGATCGCGTCGAGACGCTGCGATTGCTGCGTCAGCGCCGCTGTGGTTGCCGCAGCCTGCTGGGTCTGGCGCTGTTGGCCCTGGCGCAGGGTCGCGACGCCGGCCTCGAGTGCTGTAACCCGCTGCGCCA
>DATJLK010000118.1:0-23225 GCA_035509615.1 Allostellaceae bacterium
GCGGAAATGGGCCGAAACCAGGTCGGCGATCTGGCGGCCGGCATCATGCGGACGGCGATGCCGGATCGGACCAATGATTTCGTCCTCTTTCCGGAGGGTTCATGCCGCTGGGGTCTCGGCTATATGATCAACACCCTGCCGGCGCCGGGCGGCCGCAGCGCCGGCAGTCTGAGTTGGGGCGGCATCTTCAATACCTACTATTGGATCGATCCGGCACGCCGGCTTGCCGCTGTTATCCTGACCCAGATCCTACCCTTTGCCGATGCGCGCGCCCTGGCACTGTCCGCCGCCTTCGAGCGGGTGGTTTACTGCGCGCTGAACGAAACCTAACGGGCGCCAAGAGCAACGCGCCGGAAGCCAACGCTGAACCGGGCATACGACAAAAGACGCGGCGATGCTGACGCTCTCCGAGGTAACCTTTCGTATTGATAAGCGGCGCCTGCTCGATCGCGCCAGCGTGCAGATCCCGGATGGCGCCAAGGTCGGGCTCGTCGGCCGCAACGGTGTCGGCAAGTCGACCCTCTTCAATCTCATTCGCGGCGTGCTGGAGCCGGAGGACGGAACGATCGAACTACCCGGCAGCCGACGCATCGGGTTTCTCGCGCAGGAGGCTCCAGGGGGCGATGCGACGCCATACGACACGGTGCTCGCCGCCGATCGTGAGCGCGCGCATTTGTTGGCCGAGCGCGATGCCGAACCCGAGCCGCTGCGTGCCGCCGAGATCGAGACCCGGCTGATCGAGATCAATGCGCACACGGCACCCGCGCGCGCTGGCCGAATTCTCGCCGGGCTCGGGCTCGATGACCGGATGCAGCGTCGCCCGCTCGCCGATTTGTCCGGCGGCTGGCGGATGCGGGTAGCCTTGGCCGCAGTTTTGTTTACCGAACCCGATCTTTTATTGCTCGACGAGCCGACCAATCATCTCGATTTCGAATCATCTCTGTGGCTCGAACGGTTTCTGCGCGGCTATCGCCAAACCTTGATCCTGATCAGTCACGACCGCAGCGTATTGAACGCGGTGACGACAATGACCGTGCATCTCGAGCGCGGCAAGTTGACCGCCTATTCCGGCGGCTTTGATGCGTTTTTGCGGACACGGCAGGAAAACGCCCGGCGCCAGGCGGTGGTGGCTAAGCAACAGATGGAAGAGCGGCAGCGGCTGCAGGCCTTTGTCGACCGTTTCCGCGCCAAGGCGTCAAAAGCGCGCCAGGCGCAAAGCCGGGTCAAAGCGCTGGCCCGTCTCGAGCCGGTCGTGCTCGCCAGCGCCGAGCCGCCGCCGCGGATTTCGTTTCCCGAGCCGGCGCAATTGGCGCCGCCCCTGATCTCGCTTGAGAGAGCCAGTGTCGGCTACGCACCAAAAAAGCCGGTATTGTCACGGCTCGATCTGCGGCTTGACCCGGATGACCGCATCGCACTCCTCGGCGCCAACGGCAATGGCAAGACGACTTTTGCCCGCCTGCTCGCGGGCCGCTTGCCATTGCTGGGCGGCACCATGATGCGCTCGCCAAAGCTGCGTTGCGGCTATTTTGCCCAGCATCAGATCGAGGAGATGAGACCGCACGAATCGGCTTATGATCACTTGTCGGCGCTGATGCCGGCGGCCTTGCCCGAGGCTGTACGGGCTCGCCTCGGCGGGTTCGGGTTTGGCGAAGACAAGGCCTTTGTGCCGGTTGCCGAATTGTCCGGGGGCGAACGCGCGCGGCTTAACCTGGCGCTGGTCACTCATGACGCGCCGTCGTTGCTGATCCTGGACGAGCCGACCAACCATTTGGATCTCGAGACCCGCGAGGCGTTGGTTCAGGCGCTCAACGCATATCCCGGCGCCGTGGTGCTGATCAGCCACGATTGGCATTTGCTCGAACTGGCCGCCGACCAATTATGGGTGGTGGCCGAGGGAGGGGTTCGGCCGCTTGACGGCGATCTTGATGATTATCGCCGCATGTTGCTGGAGCGCTTTGCCCCGGTCGACACCGATCGTCGCGGAGAGAGCAACGAGCGACGCGCGGCGCGGCGGCGGGCCGCCGAGAAACGGCGATCGCTTGAACCGCTGCGGCAACGAGCCCGGCGGGCCGAAGAAGTGATCGCGCGTCTTTCGGGCGAGCGCGCCGCGCTCGAGCGCGACCTGGCCGCGGACAACGGCTCCGGCTTGCGCGGCTCGGCCGTGGCGGAGATCATGAAACGGCGGGCGCGACTGATCCGTCAGATCGCCGAGGCCGAAAGCGAATGGTTAAAAACCGAGGAGGCCATCGAGATCGAAACTCGCCAAAGCGCGACATCGCCGGAACAACCGTCGCGGCGTGATGGGATTGCTTGACGGTGTCGGCATTGCCAAACCGATTTACGATGGTTTATCGCGGTACCCTCTCCGTTCAGCGCATTGCTCAACCATCACCACGCGGCTGATAGCCGCAGCATCAGACTTGAATTATAATCTACTTTGACAAGCCCGTTCGAAACAGTCTATCTATAGCATTACACAGGGGTTTCTCGGGTTGGGTTGAACAATCGCAGGCGAGGCGATGAAATCGTCGCCTTGAGCATCTACCGGAGCGAATTTTGCCATGGCCGACAGTCCCGCGATCACCGATCGGAACCTTGAAGCGACGACGAACATTTCGCTCAAGCGGGAGCCGGCTTGCTTTGCCTTTTTATCGCCGCGATCGATCGCCTCGCCGATGTCGATCGATTCGATCAACTTGGACCTCGCATCGGCCGATTATTTTCACGGGCGAGCCTCATTATGGACGACGCTGGAGATGCGCTCGGCCGTCAGTGACGACCATCCAACAGCTCTTCTCGGCTTTGACGAGACCTTTCTGCGCCCCTTTGCGCGGGCGCTGATCGAGGCGGCGACAACACGCGCCGCGTATCGCATGACAATTCTTCACGAGAACCGCAGCCCGGATCGTTGCCGCGTCGTCGAATATGTGACTGGTCCGGGCAAGGCCTTGCAGGAACTTATTCTTCAACCTTATGACAATGTGGTGTTGGTTAGCGCCGCCAATGGCAAAGACGGCGAGGAGACCATGTTCCAGCTGCCTCGTACCGACAGCTTTTTGCGCGCCTTCGCCAAAATCGCTTATGTCGCCGATCAGGCCTTGCACGACCTGCTCGACGACATGGAACGGGTTGCCCGGCGCCAGAACACTGCAACCAGCATATAGACGCGACCGCGCATTCCACCGGCGGCCGGCGGCTCGATTGCCCGGTCGTGAACCGGGCTGACCGGCCGTGCGACCGCCATGCTTTCGGTTTGAGTTTTCGCCCTGACTTTCGACAGCTGCCCGGATCTCACGCGCGGCCGCCTCGTAGCCGCGCTGTCACAATATGATATCAGACCGGCGAATTCGCAGGAGTTCCGGGCCTACGCTCTAGTGCGGCGGTGGCGGTGCAGCACCGGGGGACATCGGGGCCGGGCCGCCGGCGCCGGGATTTTCCGGCCCCGGCATTCCCCCTGGCGGCGGGCCCGAAGGAGTGCTTGCGCCTCCGGATTGGATACGCATCAACTCTTCGCGATTGAGCTGGGCAGTTGTGCCTCCGGTGGTCAATCGAGGCGCCACTTGATGGTGCACGACCCGGTGCGCGGTGT
Organism: Allostellaceae bacterium; assembly: GCA_035509615.1. Lineage (GTDB taxonomy): Bacteria > Pseudomonadota > Alphaproteobacteria > ATCC43930 > CGMCC-115725 > AP-15. The sequence goes on from DATJLK010000118.1 coordinate 3,590, forward strand.
GCATGTGGGTGACATGATGACGATGCGGCGGAATATAGTTTCCGGACGATATCTTTTTGCCGCCCATCGGCATTCGGCCCGACGGCGCTGATGCCGGAGGTGCGCCGCCGCTGTAAGGGGTCAGCAATCCCCCCCCGCCAGGATTTGGCCCTGGCGTTCCCATCCCGTTGCCACCGCTCGGGTTGGTCTGCGCCCAGACCGGTGCGGCGAATACAACCGCCGCAGAGATTGCGATGCTGCTGAGAAGACGTTTCATGTTATCGGTCCTATTTCCAACATCCCAAATGTCGTGGCACCTGCGCCGCCCCTGCCGACGGCCGATGCGGGCCCCGAGATCGATAGGACGACCGAACCACTATTCCTTCGATTGCGCCAGCGGGGCCTGCTCGTCGATCATCAAATGCGGCGATCTACTTGCCTGGCATCGGCGCCGGCGGCGACGGCGGATTGCTGAGGTTGCCGGTCTGGATGCGCGCCAACTCCTCGCGGTTAAGCTGCGCCGTGGTATCGCCGCTCAGGGCCGCTTTGCGGGCCATCTCCTTGTGAAACCGGCGCATCGCTCTGGCATGGTGGTAGGCGTAGTGGTGATGAGACGGCGGCATCGCCGAGTTTGGCGCAGGCGCAGCTTCCGCTGCCGGCGGCGGACCCCCTGGCATAGGCATCGGCGCCGGGGCAGGCGTCGGAGCACCGCCGCTATAAGGCGTGAGTCCAGGGCCTCCAGGATTGGGTCCTGGTGCCCCCACTGAATTTCCGCCGCTTGGGCTCTGCGCCCAAACCGGGCCGGCGATCACCAGCGCGGCAACGACAGCAACTCCGCTTACCAGTCGGTTCATGTTTATGTCCTCCGTAGCAATCCGCAGTGCGTTTCGCCGTCGATTGGCCGCTGCGACAACGAACAGATCGACCGCGCATTCCCCTGTCATTCCGCCTTTGACGGCGTCGCTGACCGATGACCCGATACCATATTATATCGGCGGAGGTCGACATTCAAGCGTAATGGTAGCCCAGCCTCCAGCTGAATAACGGAAGAAGCGAGAAGCCCAGCGGTCGAACTCTGGCGCAGACAACACCTGATTGTGCTCACCGGGGTGTGTCAAATTCGGTTAAAGAAGACGCATCTTCACTCGACTCACCGACTCCCGCAACGCTACACCCCGCGTGTCCACGGATTCAGAACTTATCGCGCGCGGCGACTTTTTACCGCGATGGCGCCCAACCTGCGGCAGAATGATGATCACGGGGATGCGACCGCATATCCCATAACTCGCCACGCCCTCAGCAACGGCTATCACCGGCGCCGGATCCCGGTGGGGCACACCGTTCATCCGACGGATGATCCACTGTCAATTCGCGGTTCTAGTCATTTCCACAGAGGCGACAACCCCGCCGCCTCCGTGATGCGATTAAAGACATCCCGCTGCTCTCTCCCGCCGCTGTGCGCAATATATCGTAGGGAGACAGTTAAACGCGGGCCCGGTTCAGCCGGCGTGGCTGCCACTCTGGAAGGTCTGGAAGAAACTCTGAGAGGATGACTTACCTGATTTCCGTTTCATAGAGGATTTTGTAGATTTCGCATGGGTCTTTCTCTTTGACGTTTTATGGCTGGTCTTATGTGGCACTGCCTTGGTCGGAGCGGTCTCGGCGGCAGGCGGCGTCGTCGGCGCTACCGCTGGCGCGTTCGCGGCGGGTGCCGGGGCCGTGCCGGAGGATGCCTGAGCGAAGGCTCCGCTCGTCACTGCATTGCCGGCAATAAAGGCCAAAAGCGCGACCGCGCTGATCAACTTTCTCATACGGGGCTCCTAGGGGCGGAATATCCGGTTCGCCGTTCCCTCGCTCTCGATCACGAGAGCGAGCCCTCACTCGCGACGATAGCCGCGATCGTGAACGGCAATATAGAAATACCATAAATTGGGGATCGAAATACCATAAATTGGGGCGGCGGCGAATGATATTCGCAGATATGCGCGACCTCGCACCTGCCACCTGATCGCCTATCCAACTCATCCCACCGACGCGCCACGGTTGTCGAGGGAAAGTGCTGCGGGCTTAGTAGAGGACGCGGCCTCCGTCGAACCCATCGGCGGGCGCATAACTTGAAATTGTTCATGTGGGCGGCGACACCCACCGATAACGCGATCCGCCCAAAAAAAAACGCCGCGGGGGCCCGCGGCGGCAGTCGGGAAACCCCGCAACTCAAACGGGGTTTCCGATTCGGCGGCTGATGTCGGCGTCTATGGGAAGACGATCTCAACGCGCCGGTTCTGCGGCTCGCGAACACCAAGCGGTGTCGGAACACGCGGATCGTTCATGCCGCGACCGGCAACGACCATTTCACCACGCGGTATGCCAAGCCGCTCAAGCACTGCCGCCACGGCGCTGGCGCGACGTTCGGAGAGCCTCTGGTTGTAGCCTGGCGAGCCGGTCAGATCCGTATACCCGGTGACCTGGATCTGAACCGCGCCGCCGGCCTTCCAATGCGCCGCCGCGGCTTCAAGGATCTGCATCCCCTCAGGCGTGATGTTGTATTTGTCCCAATCGAAGAACACCAAATAGACTTGGTGCGTCGGCGGCGGCGGCGGCGCTGGCGGTGCCGGCGGCGGGGCTGCCGGAGGCGGCGCACCAAACATCATCGTCAAGCTGGCGACGACGTTTTGCGTACCATATTTGACGTTGCCGACATTGGTGATGACACAGCAGACGTTATGCCTCGGGATCGACGAGGCCGTGATGTTCTCGTTCGTTGACGCGAGATAGCGATAGTCGACATCGAGGGCCAACGCCGGATTAATCATATAGCGGATACCGGCGATCGCCTGATAGCCAAAGCCCCACTTGCTTCCGCTGAACGAGTTGGTGGTAAAGTTGACGGTCGAGCCGTTCGGGGCGGTAGCGGTGCCGGTGCCGCCGATGCTGCGAAACACGTCGATCGCCCCGATGCCGCCGCCGATATGCGGCGTAACCGGCCAGCCCAACGTGAAGTCGTAGATCACATTGGTCATGATCGAGTTCGAGTGGGCGCTCCCGCCAGACTCGGCAAAACCAACACCGTGGGGCCCGATGACCGTACCGGAGTTCGAGACATTGTTATTGCGGTAGCTGTATTCTTCTTCAAAACGCCATGGGCCCCAGGCATAACCGGCGCGGACCCCGGCGTTAAATCCGGCGTTATAGTTTATCTGCCGGTTTCCGGTATTGCCGACGATATATCCCGACGGACCTTGGATCGTGACGCTGGGATTTTGGCTCGTCAGGTGGGTCCAACCACCTTCGGGCCCCAGGTAGAATGCCCCCGGCGGATATGGCCCAAAAAATTGGGCATGCGCCTGGACCCCGCCAAACGCCATGGCGAGCGCTACGCCGGCGCCTAGCAGACAGCGATTTCTCATCCCTTACCTCCGGCCGAAAATACGCGTGTGACGATGGTCATCTCGCCACCGTTCGCGCATCTTCACCATCCTGCCGTTCAATGGCAACGAGTTTTTAGCGCATCCCGACGGTTGATCGCCGAAACCGTGCAGAACCCGAACTAATGCGACATTATCGCAACAGTTTGGATGCTAACGGGCCAAATCCAATCGATTATCCTGTGACTTTCTGGCAACAGAGAATGGAGGATTGCGGGTCTCAACCAGGGTGACGCGCTTATCAGGGAACTGTCCAGCGTTCTCGCGCGTTGGTTTCGCCCGTTTCGAAGGCCGCCTTCCGATCACCGTGCCGGCTCCCGATCAGCGTGCAGCGGATCGCGCCCGCATCACGGATCGATCAGCACGCCGGGATTAAGCATCCCCTGCGGGTCGAGCGCCTGCTTGGCCGATCGCAAGGCGGCAGCAAACAGATCGGGACGCTGGCGATCATACCATGGCCGATGATCGCGACCGACAGCGTGATGGTGGGTGATTGTCCCCCCGGCGGCGATCAGCCCATCTGCCGCGGCGGCCTTGATCGCCCGCCATTGCGATTCGAGCGCACCGTGCCTGCCGAGCGCATGAAACGAGAAATACGGCGCAGGACCATCAGGATAGACATGCGTGAAGCGGCAAGTGACCTGGCCACGCCGTCCGGTCGCCTCGCGAATCGCCGCCTCGGTTGCGGTCTTGATCCGGTCGTGAAAGGCTTCGAACCGCTCCCAGGTGATTGCGGTCTCGAAGGTGTCGGCGATCACCGCCCGCCGGATCATGCGTTCGCGCGAATAAGGCATGCGGATGAACGCGGTACGCCATTGGCCGGCGGCTCCTTCACGATGGGCGTCGGCGTCGCCCGGCCGCTCGGGTGTTCCCCCATGGTCGGCGCAGCATTCGAGGGCGCGCGCGATCCACGCGTCAAGCGGATGGTCGCCCGATTCGAATGCCAGCACCATAATAGCCGCGTTGCCGTCGCCGGCGCCGGTATTGTGCGCCTCCTGCGGGTCGAGGATACGGCAGTTGGCCGGGTAGAGCCCGGCCTGGGCAATGGCTCGAACCGCCCGCGCCGCGCTGAAGAAATCGGTGAAACGCACGGCCCCGCCGGCGCGAAACCGGGGCCGGGGCTGCAGCCTCATCCACGCTTCGGTGATGACCCCGAGTACGCCCTCGGAACCGATCAACAGGCGGTCCGGGCTCGGCCCGGCGCCCGAACCCGGCAGGCGCCGCGTTTCCATGACACCCTTTGGGGTCACCATCCGGATGCTTTCGACGAGATCGTCGATGTGGGTATAGAGGCTGGCGAAATGGCCACCCGAACGGGTCGCGATCCAGCCGCCTAGGGTCGAATACTCAAAGCTCTGCGGGAAATGCCGCAAGGTCAGCCCGTGTGGCCGCAGCTGGGCTTCGAGAGCCGGCCCGAAGGCTCCGGCTTCGATGCGCGCCGCACGCGACACGGGATCGATCTCCACAACGCGGTCGAGGCGGCGCAGATCGAGGGTAACCGCAGCCCTTCGCGAGGTGCCGTCGAGATGCGGTTCGATCCCGCCAACAACACTGCTGCCGGCGCCAAACGGGAACACCGCGGCCTCGGCGCCGCCGGCCCAATCGAGGACCGCTGCAACCTCAGCCTCGTTACGCGGATACGCGACAACATCCGGGGCGGACGCGTAATCGCCGTCGAGACCCCGTGCGTAATCGCGGTACGACTTGCCGTAGGTGTGGGCAACGCGATCATAGAGTTCGGCCGAGCACACCGCCTTCAGCGAGGCCGGCGCAGCCAGTCGGGGCGGCCGCAGATCGATATCGGCAAGCGCCGGCGGTGCCTTTTCCGCAAAGTGCTCGATGCCAAATAAATGTCGGTAGCGGGCGAGCGCCGCCGCCTCTTCGGCCGCGGTCATTCCCTCCCCTTCGCGCCCCCAGCCGAAATGTTTGAGCCGCGCCTGAGCCATTTCCCCGCTCCCATTGCGCTCCGTTGGAGAATAGCGCGAACCGACAATAGAGCCTGCCGCAAGGGTGAGCCAGCTTGGAAAGGTGAGCCGGGAAGCGATGCCCGATATTCTGCCGGCGCCGGTGCGGCGCCGCTGGAACGCGCGAAGCGTCGCGGCGAGGAAGGCTGGCTCCGGTTGGTTCGGCATAGTAGGCTGGCTCGCCGCCAATGGTTTGGGGAGAGAACGGGTGAATACGGGCGATCGGGGATCGACGAGCGGGGCCAATCGGAAAAGATTACTGCTGCCGACGACCATGTCGCGGGCCGGATGGGCGGTCGTCGAGGCGCGCGATGATGTCGAGGGGATCCCGTTCGCGCCGACGGTACCCAGGGCCGAACTTCACCGTCTGTTGGAAGATGTCGCCGGCGTAGCGCTCGGTGTCCAGCCGTTCAGCGATCCTGAACTCGATGCCGCTGCGGCGCTCGAAGTCGTCTCGCGCATCGGCGTCGGCTACGACGCGGTCGATGTGCCGGCGCTGACCCGGCGCAAGATCCCGCTGATGATCGGCGGCACCGCGAATTCGGTCAGTGTCGCCGAGGCCGGGGTGTTCCTGATCATGTCGTTGGCGCGGCGCGGCGCGGCGATGGACGCCCTTGTCAGGGAGGGACGCTGGCACGACCGCTATAACCAAATGCCGTTAGACCTCTATGGCAAAACCGTGCTGATCGTCGGCTTTGGCAAAATCGGTACGCGCTCGGCAAAGCGGTTTGCGGCGATGGAGACAAACGTTCTGGTGTACGACCCGTATATCTATTCCGAGACGATCCGCGGCATGGGCTACGAGCCGGTCGGCAATCTCGATGCGGCGGTGGCGCGCGCCGATTTCATTACCATCCATTGCCCCAAGACGCCGGAAACGGTCGGCCTGTTCGACGCAGCCCGGCTCGGACGAATGAAGCGGTCGGCGTTTATCGTCAACACTGCGCGCGGCGGGATCATCGACGAAAAGGCGCTCTACGACGCGCTGAAGGCGAACCGGATCGCTGGCGCCGCTCTCGATGTCTTTGTCGAAGAACCGACGCCGCCCGACAACCCGCTGCTGACCCTGCCGAACTTTATTGCGGCACCGCATGTTGCCGGCGTCACCCGCGAGGCGGTCGACCGCATGGGGGTGGCCGCCGTCCAGAATATTCTCAGTGTCCTCGACGGCAAACCGATCCGCGAAAACGTCGTCAATCGCGAGGTCCTCGACTGAGCGAGGCGCAAAGACCCGGTTGCGCCCTGGCGGGAGCGCCAAGAGCCCACGAGTGACGATGACGCGACCGGCGCGGCGAGCGACGCGACCGGGCCGCCTGATCGGATCGTCTGTGGCGCGAGAACTCGGGAGGATGGCGCGCCGGGCTTCTCAAGCCTTTGGATATGCCTGCCAGGCTCGCCGCAGCGGGCAGACCTGTTGCGTGAGACGCACCCGATGTCACCCGGCAAAACAGGCGGGCCATCGGACGGGGATGCGATCGGCCGGGCTTGCCTAAAGGGTAAATGTCTGGCGCTCGCCTGTCTCATGAGCAAGGGTTCCGTCGCGCGATGCGTTGTCTCGCTGCTGTTGCGTTGCGGGTGCAGGGTGGTTTTGACTGGTTGTGCGAGCACCGTGCGTGGACCCTTCCTGCGGCGATCGGAGCGGTCGCGCTGCTGCTTCGGCTTTATCGGCTGGGGGACAAGCCGTTCTGGCTCGACGAAGTGACAAGCCTGCGTCGGGCGACGGCAACCGTGCCCGATCTGGTTGCCGATGCGCTGCACAACGCCCATTACCCGAGCTATTTCCTGCTGCTATGGCTGGTTGCAAAGCTCGGTACGTCGCAATGGCTGCTGCGGCTGCCCTCGGCGCTGTGCGGCGCCGCGGCGGCGGGGCTCGGCTGCGCCATTGGCAGCAAGGTGTCGGACGAGCGTGGCGGCGCCATTGCCGGGTTGTTGATGGCAGTCTCGCCGTTCGAGGTTCAATTCGGCCAGGAGGCGCGGTCGTACACGCTGGTTTCCTGCCTTATCCTGACGGCGCTTTATGGCCTCATCCGGCTGGCGCAGCAGCCGGCCGCAGCCGCTCTGCCGCTGACCCGCAGGGATGCCCTGCACGGCGCGTGGACAGCCTACAGCCTCGGCACCGCGGCGGCGCTTGCCGTGCTCAACGTGGCCATACCCTGGTTCGTGGCCGCGAATGTGGCGGCGCTGGTCATCGCGCGAGCCGCCAATGGCGTGAGGCCCGGCTTCTGGCGCAATTGGGCGATGGCTCAGCTGTTGATCCTGATGGTCTGGGCACCGCTGCTCGTCGCGGTTTATGTTTCGCGCCACGGTGCGGTGCTCGACGGTGCCGACTGGGCACCGGCCGAGACCAGCCGGACCCTCTGGTCGATCATCGCACCGGTTTATCTGTTGCGGATTTCGAGCTTTATCACGTTCGATGTGATGCCGGGCCAAATTCCCGGTCTCGCTCTCGTCGTCGTCGCGGCGGCAGCGCTTGGCGCCTGGCGGCTGCGCCGCGAGCCGGCCGTGCTGGCTGTCTTGGGCTGCGCTGCCCTCGTGCTGCCTTTGGGGCTCGTGCTGATTTCACGGTTTGTACCATTGCTGGTACCGCGATATTTTGCCTGGGGAGCCGGACCGTTCTTTATCTTTGCCGGCGCCGGGCTTGGTCAACTCACCGCAAGACGCTTTGCCGCAGCGTCAGTGATGCTCGGTGTCGCCGGTTGGATCAACCTCGTTCCGTACTATAGCTATGAGACAAAGCCACGCTGGGACCTCTTAGCTAAAAAACTGGCGGAAAAAACCCGCCCGGGCGACATCGTGTTAGTGAACAACTATTACGCCTATTCGCTGCTCTCGTTATTCGCTGCCCGGGCGGGGCTTGATGAACACAAGATCAAGCTGACCTGGGATCTGCCGAAAGCGGAACAGGTGGCCCCTGGCCGCGATGTGTGGGCGGTTTATGGGCGCACCGGCCAGGCAGCGCGGCAGCCCGCCGAAAATTATGAACGCTCGCTTGCTGCTTTAGGCCACCCGGTGGTGGAGAATTCGGTCGGGCGCTACATTGTGCTGTGGCGGTACGCCGAGCCAAATGGGCCCGATCCGGCCGCGCTCAGCACGCCGCCGCGCGACCACAGCGATCTCTCGATGCGCGACGCACACGCTCCTTAAAAGCCTGCCGATTGCCGGGGAGAGCCTGCCGATTGCCGATTTAACAGCCGATTTACGAGTAACCCGTCGGCCCGCTCCAGACAGATCAAGAGATGCGACGAGACATCGACGACCCTTGCTGATCCCAGCCAGCCGGCCCGGGTGCTTGACCCAGCCGGTTCGGGTGCTTGACATAGCCGCCGGCAGCTGGCGGGATCGCGGCCAGAAATTCTGAAGGAGGATCGGATGGCGCGGGCAAACAAGGTGCGGGAGTTGTGGCAGGCCGGCAAGCCCGTCATCAACAGCTGGCTCGGTATCCCCTCGAGCTTTTCGGCCGAGGTCATGGCCCATGCCGGCTGGGATTCGCTGGTCGTCGACATGCAGCACGGCATGATCGAATACCAGACGATGGTGACGATGCTGCAGGGCATCTCGTGCACCGATACGGTCCCCCTGGTTCGGGTGCCGTGGAACGACCCGGCGCATATCCAAAAAGCGCTCGACGCCGGCGCCTACGGCATCATCTGCCCGATGATCAACACCCGCGCCGAGGCCGAGAAGCTCGTCGATTCGATGCGCTACGCCCCGCTTGGCCATCGCAGCTCGGGACCGATCCGCGCCTCTCTCTACGGCGGCGCCGATTATCATGCCAAAGCCAACGACATCGTCGTCGCCTTTGGCATGATCGAAACCGCCGAGGCGATCGACAATCTTGACCAGATCCTGTCGGTCAAGGGGCTCGATGCGATCTATGTCGGTCCGTCCGACCTGTCGATCTCCTATGGCCATCCGCCGGGCGGCGACAAGCCCGACGAGTGGATGATGACCGCCTTGAAAAAAGTGCTCGACGCCTGCAAGCGGCACGGCGTCAAGCCCGGCATCCATTGCGGCGCACCGGCCTATGCCAAGCAGATGATCGAGATGGGCTTTATGTTTGTCACGGTCGGTGGCGACACCCGCTTTGTGACGATGGGGGCTGCGGCGGCGGTGGCAGAGATGCGGGGTTCGGCTCCCGCCAACCCGGCTCGCGCCGGCGCCTCCAGCCCGTATTGAGCCGACCCGTACCGCGATAAATTCTGATCGAACCAGGCAATCTCGTCCGGCGTCGAATTCGTGCCGTCGAGATTGCTTGGCGAGATTTCTCGGAGCGCCCGGTTTACGTTAATAATCACCCGCCGGGCGCGCCCTGCGTCTCGACATAGAGCGAATAGACCGATTGACTCGCCGCCATGAACAGGCGGTTGCGCTTCACCCCGCCAAAACAGACATTGGCACAGCGCTCGGGCAGCATGATGCGGCCGATCATCGTGCCATCGGGGGCGAAGACGACGACACCGTCCTCAGCTTCGCCACCCGACCAGGCGCACCACAGATTGCCATGGATGTCGACCCGCATGCCATCGCTGCCGCCCGGTTCGGCGGCGTTGAACTGCCGCCGGTTCGCGGCGCGGGTGCCGTCATCGATCACGTCATAGACCTGGATCGAGCGCCGCCCCGGACCCGGCGTGTCGATCACGTAAAGCAATTTCTCGTCGGGCGAAAAGGCGAGCCCGTTCGGCCGCTCCATATCGCCGACAGCGATCGTGATCGCGCCGCTGCGGCCGTCGATGCGATAGACCCGGTACGGCAGTTCCGGCGTGGCCTTATGGCCGAGATAGTTGCCGCGAATGCCGGCGCCGTTGTCGCTGAACCAGATCGAGCCGTCGGATTTGACGACGACGTCGTTCGGGCCGGTCAGCTGCTTGCCTTCAAAGCGTTCGGCCAACACCGTGATCGTGCCGTCATATTCGGTGCGCGTCAGCCGCTGGGCGTCCATTTCGCAGGTCACGAGCCGGCCCTGGCGGTCGCGGGTATTGCCGTTGGCATGGTGCGACGGCTTGCGAAACAGACTGACGGCCCCGGTCTCCTCCTCCCATTTCAGGATCCGGTCGTTCGGGATATCGCTCCACAATAGAAAGCGCCCGTCGCCAAACCACACCGGTCCTTCGGTAAAGCGGCAATCGCCGGCGATGCATTCGATCGCTGCATTGCCCAGAACGAGCGCCGAAAAGCGCGGGTCGAGAATTTTTATCCCTGGGTCGGGATAACGCACGATCGGCGAACCAGTCATCTGCCGTTTGCTCCCGGTTCACGAATTGGGGCCGCGTTCCATCGATACCGGCTGCCAGCGCTTGAGGCCGCTGTTCATCAGCACCGAGGGATTGACGCAGGACATCGGCCATTTGCCCGATAACGCCAATGACAATTCGAGCCCGACCCGCCGCCGCCGCGCCGGGTCGAACCGGGCCGTGGCCGAGGCGACATGCGCGGTCAGGATCACCTTGTCCATGCGCAAAAGCGGGTTGTTGTCGCCCGGCGGCTCCTTTTCGAGCACGTCGAGACCGGCGCCCGCGATCATGCCCTCGTCGAGGGCCTTGATCAGCGCCGGCTCGTCGGTCGTCGGCCCGCGGCCGGTGCTGATATAGATCGCGCTCGGTTTCATCTGGCGAAAGTGTTCTTCACGGATCAGCCGGTGGGCGCTTTCGGTCGCCGGCGTGTGCATCGAGATGATGTCGGCGCGGGCCAGCAATTCGGCGAGGCTGACCGGCTCGACGCCGCGCTCGACCATGACGATCTCTTCGATATACGGATCATAGGCGATGATGTGCAGGCCGAACGGCTTGGCGCGCTCGGCGACCGCCCGGGCGACATGGCCAAAGGCGATCAGCCCGAGCGTCATGCCGCGCAGTCGCGGGATCTTCAGCAAAGCCGGCCGGCCCTCGGACCAGCGGCCGTCGCGGACCATTCGGTCCTGTTCGATCAGGCGGCGATGGGTCGCCAGGATCAAGGTCATCGCGTGATCCGCGACTTCCTCGATAAACGTATCGGGGCAGTTGGTTACCGGGATGCCTTTGGCGGTGGCGGCCTCGACGTCGACGCTGTCGACCCCGACACTGCCGAGCGAGATGATTCTGCAGCGCTGTAATCCCTCGATCATCTTCCGGGTGATCGGGCGTCCCTTGGCGTAAAGCGCGTCGGCGTCTTTCGCGGCGGCGACGAAGTCGTCCTCGGAGCCGGCGGGGATCTCGTAGATTTCGGCGTCGATCGGCGTCAGCGCCTCCATCTCGTATCCGTAGCCGCCACCCGCCACCGTAAAGCTGGCTCCCGCCGGGGTCGCAATCCTGAATTTGGCCAACGCGCCCTCCCAATTTCCCGCAAACTTGCGGCCCGATCTGAGCGTTGCCGGCAGCGCTTGTCAATCATCGCCGGCGGCAGCCGGAGCGGCGACGGACGGGGGGAGCGGGACCAGCGACAGGACAAGCGTGACGATCAGCAAGATCGACAGCCCGCCGATGACGCCGACCAGACGGTTGAGGCCAGGGGCAATCGTGTCCGGCGGACCTTGGCCTTGCACCATGCTCATCAGGTACGAAAACATCGCCTGGGTGCCGATATAGCTGACCCCGGTCGACCCGGTCTGGATCTGCGAGCACAACCAGATTCCGGGCGGAATCAGCGCGATCCACAACAGGAAATCGTCGCCAATGAAGGCGAGACAGGCGAGACCGGCCAGCGCCCCAATCACGCAGCCGATTAGCCGGTGCACCCCGCGCTTGATGATGACGAGGTTGTCCGAATGGATGATCGCCGTGGTTGGAATCCCCAATACGATTACCGCGGTAATCCCCATCGTCACCGGGCTCACCGGCGCGATCCATTCGGCCAATGCCGGCAACAGCATCACCGTCAGCCCGCCGCGGCAGGCGTGCAGCAGCAGCGGCCGGTTGGCAGGCAGCCAGCGCTGCAGCTCAGCGCCGTAACGGCGGCGCCAGAACGCCAAAGGCGGCGGCTCGAGCAAACTGGTCGCCGGTGCGGCCGCACCGGACGGGATCGGGCTCAGCGCGCAGACAATCAGGGATACCGCAGTTCCGATCGCGACATCGATGACGCGGTTGACCGCGGTGTTGAAGGCGCTCTGCGGCTGGTCGAACGACATCAGCATAATGAGGCACGCGGTCACCGCGCCGATGAGCCAGGCATAACTGTGGCGCGACGTCACAAAGCCGAACAGGCCGACGACCGCCAACAAAAACAGGCAAAGCAGAAACGGCAGCGATTGATAGACAAACAGCCGCAAGGCAACGAGTGCCGCAAGCGCCCCGACGATGCTGCCCGCGACCCGCAAAATGCCGCGCGAGATCGCTTCCGCCGGCGCCGCCCGTGTCACCATAAAGGCGGTGATCGCCGACCACCAGGGCTCGTCCGAATGCAGCGCCAATGCCGCGAGCACCGCCAATGTTACCGATGCCGCCGCCTCCGCCGCCTCCAGACCGCGCCGGCCGCGCCATTCGAGCGCTCGCAGTTCAGCGGCAAGCGCCCCGGGGATTTCGCGCAGCACGAGGATCCCTCAGTAGAAGATCAGGGTGCGCGCATCCGAACCCATATGCAGGATGACGTCGGGGTGCGGGTCGTGCAGCAAGAAGGTCACCGGAAACCGCCGCTCGAGCCGGATCCAGTCGGTCGTCGGCTCGACATAGGGAAGCAACCTGTTCGCTGTTTGCCGGCGACTGATGCCGCGCGCGATGCCTTGGACAACCGCACGATGGAGATGCCATGGATAGGTATCGAGCCACACCCACGCGCCATGCCCAACTTGCATATGGCGGATCACGCTTTCCTTATAGTTGGCGATGATGCGCCATGCATGAGCATCGATCATCCCGATCAGCGGCTGGTTGGCGACCGCCTGGTCACCGACCCGGAGGGTGAGATTGTTGATCGTGCCGTCGGTCGGTGCGAGAATTTTCGTCTGCGCGAGCTGCCACTGCAGGTAGGCGATTTCCGCCGTTATTGCCTTTACAGTCGCTTCGTGCAGCGTTTCGGTTTGGCGCTGTTTATTGACGGTGGTCTCAGCATTGGTGAGGTTGGCTTCAGCTTCCTGGGCCGCGGTGCTTGCCGCATCAAGTGCCTGGCGCGACAGAAATCCGGCACTGGCGACCGGTTTGGCGCGTGCCAGATTGTCTTCTGCAAGCCGTGCCCGCGCGGCCGCGGCGTCGCGCACCGCCTTGGCCGATTTGACCAGATCGTGGTCGACCGCAAGCTGCGCTTCGGCTTCGAGCCGCTTGGCCTGCTGCTGCGCGAGCGAGAGCTGAAACGGCGTCGGATCGATTTCGGCCAGCAGCATCCCCTTGGTCACCGTCTCGTTGTCGGCGATCGGCACCGCGATGATGCGACCAGTGATCCACGGTGCAACGGCGACGAGATCCGAGGTCACATAAGCGTCGTCGGTATAGGCAAAGACATAGCTCGATCCCCAATAGAGACCGAGCGCCAGCGCCAACCCGATCAGCACCAGTAGGACCCGGCGGCGATAGCGCCGCGCCACTTCAAGCTTCGGGTCGGGGGCGGCCTGATCGGGAACGGGACGAATTACCGCCGGCGACGGTCCGGGCAGCCGTGCCTCGACCGACGCGATGCCATCGGCCAAAGAGGTGTTTGGCCGGTTGCCGTCGGGCATCGGACAATTCCTTTATCAACACCCGGGAGCCCGATACTCCCGGTGCGTCACCATAGACTAATCGATGGTCTGCCGGCAGCATCAGCTGCGTAACAAGAGACAACGAACCGGTCACCTGCGCGCCCGCCGCTCGGAGACCCGGCAGCGCTCAGTCTGATGCTGGCCCTGTCACCGCCGGGCAGACCAGTGCATGCGGTCCAGCGTGGAGTTGTGCCGATCTCTCCGCAAATCAGGCCACGACGACTCGGCGGTAAAGATGCCAGGAGGCGTGACCCAGCACCGGCACGACGACCGCCAAACCCAGGAAAAACGGAATCGAACCGATCACCAGCCCGCCGGCGACGATCAACCCCCACAATGCCATGGGCCCCGGGTTGGCGAGAACCGCTCGCACCGATGTCGCAACCGCCGTGTCGAGACCGCCGCCGCGATCGAGCAGCAGCGGAAACGACACCGCACCGATCGCCAGCACGGCAAGAGCAAACAGAAATCCGACGCCGATGCCGACCACGATCATCGTCCATCCGGCGCCTGTGGTGAACACGTCCCGGACAAACGAGGCCAGCGAGGCTGGCGATGCCGGGCCGAGCGTGAACAGGTAGATCGCTTCAGCGGCAACCAGCCATAGCAGGAAAATCCCGATCAGCACCACGCCCAACAGCACGATTGACGCGATTGCGGGCGAATTGACGACGCCAAAAGCGTCGGCCCAACCGATATCGGCGCCCTGTTCGCGTCTGCGGCTCATCTCGTAAAGACCAAGTGCTGCAAACGGTCCGACAAGAGCAAAACCTGACGCTATCGGAAACAGCAGCGGCAGCAGCTGATGACCGGAAGCCAAGCGGAACAGGATCAGCCCCAGGACCGGATAGATCAGGCACAGCATGACAACGTCAGTGCGGCTCGCGGCAAAGTCATCAAACCCGGCCGCCAGCGCCGATCTGAGGTCGGCCGCGCGGATATGGGACACCGCCGGCGCCGGCGAGTGCAGATCAGCCTGGGCGCGACGAACGGCAATTCCGGCGTGTTCAACCGCTTCGGTCGCGTGTTTGACTTGATCGAGGCTCCATTCGACTGGATTGCGGATGGTCAACATCTCGCGTTCTCCCGAACCTAAGTTCGAGGTCACGGCCGCCCGCTAAAGGCATCGCCATCCGTCACCGGTCACGAGCAAACACGCGACCTTTGTCTCAGGATACCGGATTTGATCTCACTTGCGAAGCGCGATTACCGACGTCCCCCTTGCGATCTTCTGGCTGCGGTTTAGCGCGACCAGTCGAATTCCACATCGGCGGCGGCAAGCAGATCCGGCCCGCAACGCTCTGCGATCCGCGCATGCTGAACGGCCGAGGGCTCGACCCGATAGCGGCGATGCAGCGCCGCCGCCTCGGCTGAACCGAACGCCGCCAGCTCTTTGGCGATCAGCCCGCCAACCCGGCGCGAGAACGGACCCGTCTGTTGCTCGATATAGACCACCCGCAATGCGCCGGCGCGCGCCGGCTCCTGCGCGAACCGTTCGCGGAGCCAGTGCTCGATCGTTTCAAGCCCGCGCAGTGGATCGCCGGTAGCCGGGTCACGACCATAGAGACCGTCGAAGACGTAAAATTCGTCCGGTGGTCGCTGCGAGCCGGCAATCGCATCGACCGCCGGCATGCCGCCGCCCGAATGAGCGGTCAGGATGAACCGATCGAGCGCCAGCCCGCCGCCTGCGAAGGGCGCAGCTCCAGCGAAAAGTTCCAAGGCATGTCCGATCAGCCGATTGATGCCGCCCGCGAGCATGGCTGGGAAATCGTACCAGCTGTAGCGCAGCCAATTGCCGCGCGGGAGCAACGCCAAGGTCGGCCGGGTCCGGCGCGACAAGTCCAGCCCGCTGCGCGGCACCTTTTCCGACAGCGGCATCGTCCCGCCGCTGCGCGAAAACCCGTGCAGATGGACGACGACGTCGATCGCCGCGATATCGAGCGGAACGGCATTCCAGCGCATAAACAGATCGGGCTGACTCCCGTTATGCAGGCGCAGCACGGGGGTATCGGACAGATAGCATTCCCCCGGGCGCAGCCCTGTCTGGGAAACAGTCAATGCGACAGCCGACATTTGCAGCTCCCATTACTCCGCCCGGGAGCGGCCTTGATAAAGGGCTGCGCCCAAGAATCAAAGGCTACACTCAAGGCGGCGGCGGCGGACCTAGTCCCGCAAACATAGCCGGCGAACCCGGCTAGGAACGGTTGGCGCCACGCGGGCCGGCGGCGGCGCGGCGGGCGGTGCGCCGCCCTCGCAGCCATTCGGAAACTTGATCGAGGTAAAGATAAACTACCGGAGTCGTGTACAAAGTCAGCCATTGCGATACGAGCAACCCGCCGACGATCGCGACGCCAAGCGGCCGACGCAGTTCCGAGCCCGCACCGGTTTCAAGTGCCAACGGCAAACCGGCGATCAAGGCGCAAAATGTCGTCATCATGATCGGCCGGAAGCGCAACAAACAGGCTTGATGGATCGCTTCGAGCGGCGACTTGCCCTCGACGCGCTCCGCCTCGATCGCAAAATCGATCATCATGATCGCGTTCTTTTTGACAATGCCCATCAGAAGAATGATGCCGATGACCGCGATCAGCGTCAGATCGTATCCGAACGCCATCAGGATCAGCAACGCCCCGACGCCAGCCGGCGGCAGCGAGGACAGGATCGTGATCGGGTGGATAAAGCTTTCGTACAGCACCCCCATGATCACGTAAATCGCAGCGATCGCGGCGGCGATCAGCAGCGGTATGGTGGTCATCGACTGTTCGAAGGCCTGGGCGGTCCCCTCAAAGGCGCCACGCACCGTCGCCGGCACGCCGAGCCTCGTTTGCAGCGCGTCGATCGCGGTGACCGCCTGGCTCAAGGCCGCCCCCGGGGCGAGATTGAACGACAGCGTCACCGACGGGAACAACCCCTGGTAGTTGATCGTGACCGGCTCGGCGGTTGTGACGTAATGCGCCACCGCCGACAGGGGCACCTCGCCGCCGCTGCTGTTCTGCACGTAGAGGTCCGCCAATGCCGCGGGTCCCGACTGATATTTCGGTTCGACCTCCAGGATCACTTTTGACTGATAGCTCGGCGAATAGATTGTCGCGACCTGCGCCTGGGCAAAGGCATCCTCAAGCGTCGTGTCGATGTCCGACATCGACAGCCCGAGCTGCGAGGCGGTGTCGCGGTCGACTTCGATTGAGACATTCGGTGCCGCGACCTGGAGATCCGAGGCGACATCGGTCAGGATCTTGAGCTTCTGCATGCCGGCTTCGAGTATCGGCGCCCAGTGGTCGAGCTCGGTCGTATTGGTGTCGGTAAGGGTGTACTGGTACTGCGCCTGTTCGAGCCGGCCGCCGATATTGATGTCCTGCCCGGCCTGCATAAACACCTTGGCACCGATCACCGCATTGAACTGCGGCCGCAACCGCGCCATGACCTGCTGCACCGGCGGGCGCTCGCTAAACGGCTTCAGCTGGATAAAGACACGCGCCGTACTCTCGCTCGCGTTGGCTCCGGTGGCGCCAGCAAAGCCGACAACGTGCTCGACCGCCGGGTCGCGGCGGACGATGCGCGCAATCTGGTTCTCGATCTTGGCCATGGCCGGGAACGAGGTGTCTTGTCGCGCCTGGACCGCGGCAAAAATGAACCCAGTATCCTGCTCCGGCAAAAATCCCTTCGGGATCATCACGTAGAGGATGCCGGTCAGCACCATCAGGCCGAGGGTCAGTACCAGCATCAGCAAGCGGTGCCGGAAGGCCCATAGCAGGCCGCGGTCGTAGCCGCCGCGCAGCCGCTCAAAGCCGCGCTCGAACCAGCTTCGCTGCCGGTTCGGCTCGTTCTCGCGGCTTAGAAACTGCGCGCACATCATCGGTGTGAGGGTCAGCGACACGAGCGCCGAAAACAGCAGGGCCAGCGTCACCGTCATCGCAAATTCATGGAACAGCAGACCGACCACGCCCGACATGAACAACAGCGGAATGAACACCGCGATCAGCGACAATGTCATCGAGACAATCGTAAAGCCGATCTGCGCCGAACCTTTCAGCGCGGCATCGAATGGCGGTTCTCCCGCCTCGACATAACGGACAATGTTTTCGATCATCACGATCGCATCATCGACGAGGAAGCCGACAGCGATGGTCAACGCCATCATCGATAAATTGTCGATGCTGTAATTAAGAAAATACATGCCGCTAAAAGTGGCGATGATAACCAGCGGCAGGGAAATACTCGGAATGATTGTCGCCCACAGCTTGCGCAGAAACAGGAAGATGACGACGATAACGAGAGCGATGGTCAAGAGCAGCGTGAACTCGACATCGGACACCGAGGCGCGGATATTGACCGACCGATCAGAGACAAGGTCGACATGCACGGCACGAGGGATCGAAGCCAACAGCCGCGGCATCATCGCCTTGATGCGATCGACAACCTGCAGCGTGTTGGCTCCGGGCGTCGTCTCGATCAGCAAGAGTTCGGCCGGGGTGGTTCCGAACCAGCTGCCGGTGAGCGGGTTGACCGAAGAATTGATGACCTTGGCGATGTCCCGCAGTTTGACCGGTGCGCCGCCGCTGTAGGCGACGATGACATTCTTGAATTGTGCGGCATTGAAGAGCTGATCGTTGGTCTGCAGCGGATAGTTCGCTTGCCGGCCCTGAAGATTCCCCTTTGCTGCATCAAGCGTCGCGGTGGATAGCGCGCTGGCAATTTGCGGCAGGCTGATGCCGCGCGAAGCCAGCGCCATCGGGTCCGCTTCGACGGTGACCGCCGGCTGCTGCTGGCCCGCGATGATGACCTGGCCAACGCCGTTTACCGTCGACAACTGTTCGGCGAGCATGACGTTGGCGTATTGGTCAAGCTGAAAGAGCGGCATCGCCTCGGAGTGAACCGCATAGATCAGCACCGGCGACTGCGCCGGATTAGTCTCGCGGTAGGTCGGCGGTGTCGGCAGGTCCTTTGGCAGCAGCCCGCCGGCCTCATTGATGGCCGTCTGGACGAACTGCGCGTCGGCGCTGATGTTGGTGCCGAGATCGAATTGCAGCGTGATCGAAGTCGTGCCGGTACCGCTGGTCGAAGACATGAACGACAGGCCCGGTATCGCCGTAAACTCCTCCTCGAGCGGCGTCGCGACCGTTTCTGCCATTGTCTGGGGGCTGGCACCGGGCAACTGCGCCGACACCGAGATCGTCGGAAACTGTACATTCGGCAGCGCCGAAACCGGCAGCAGCTCATAGCACACCGCGCCAAAGACCAGCAGCGCCGCCATCAGCAGCGCGGTCGCGATCGGTCGGCGGATGAAGGGTTCCGAGAGGCTCATCAACCGCTCACCGAGCCGCCGCGGTCTTTGGCGCCGCGGTCTTTGGGGTCGCAGCCTTTGGCGCCGCGGCCTTTGGCGCCGGGACGGTCACGGTGACGCCGTCGGCCAGCCGGTACTGCCCCGCGGTCACGACCTGTTCACCCGCTTGCAGCCCCTTGCCGATCACCGCAAGATCGTCCTGCCTTGCGGTCACCGTTACGTTGACCCGGTACACCTTGTTCGCGGGTCCGATGACATAGACGTATGGCCCGGTCGGCCCGGTCATCACCGCCTCTGACGGAACGGTGATCGCGTCCTTGCGGATGAATTCGATCAGCTGCAC
>DATJLK010000119.1:0-9235 GCA_035509615.1 Allostellaceae bacterium
CAGGCCGTCGGCGGTCAGCAGCACGATCCGGCAGCGCCAGACATGCTTCTGCGCACTGTTGCGATTGGCCACGACCGCCTCCCGCTGCGCGCGCGGTCGATGGCGTCTAGGGTGACGGTGATACCCTTGCGCATTCCCCAGCCTCGCATGGCCGCCAGCGCTGAGGAATCCCCAAAGGGACCCCGCCGTTTGATAAGATCCACCTAGTGGTACGAACCGGACGCTTGCCTTCGCTGCCGCTGCCATCCCGGCGTAGGCCGGGACCCATTCCAGCCGTGGGCGCCGGCCTTCGCCGGCGCGGTAAAAGATGGGCGCTATCGGTCAGGAGTCATCCGTTAGGGCATTATCGGTTGCCGCACCAGCTGGCAGGTTATCCGGTCAGGCGATGCGCGCGATGCCGCCGGAACAGCGGCCACGCCAAGAGCCCGCTCGCCAGCAAGGCGATCGAACCAGGCTCGGGCACCGCCGCCACCCTCTCGGTGATTGGAGTCTGGGTGCCGGTAAAGCTTCCGTCGCCGACAAAAGTCAGACCGGTGATGAACGCCGTCGTATCGGCGGGTCGAGCCCGTCCGCAGGGTCGATGCCGGTGACCTTGAACGCGTCGACACCACCGCTCGGAAAGTCGAACACGGATTCCGGCGAGACCATGTCGCTGAGCTCGTTCCCGTCGTAAAGAAACGACACGTCGTATGGGGCGGTCTGCACCGCGGGCAGCAGCACGGATGCGAAATTCGGATCGTCGGCTCCAGTCGTGAAGGAATAGCCGACCGCCACGGTCGGATCGACAAAGTAGGTCTGACCTGCCACCACCGTCATGCTGTATTGATAGGCGCCGGTGGATGTGATGGTCGGCAAATTCACGACCGGCGCACCCGCCGTCAGCGGCGTGAAGTCAAAAAACGCCTCAGACCATGCGGCCGAGTTTGCATTGTTTATTGATCCTGAAGGATTGCGCGATACCACGCCATAGATATCTATTGTATAATTATGATTGAGCTGTAGCGATAAACCGCCAGCGAGCGCGGTAGGTACGGTGAACGAGTTTGTCGTCCCCGGTTTTGTTGTAGCATAGACAATATCGGCGCCACCCGCCGCATTCATTAGAGATTTATCGAATATGTTGATTATGACGCCATTGACGCTCCCGGTCGGATAAGTCCAGGCAAAGGCCGGATTCGCGCTTGATCCGGAGATCGTAACATTCGAGGCGAAGGGTGGCGGAGTTACGCCAACGAGCGAGCCGGTGGTTACCGTAGCCGTATCGGGCGCGCCTGCAGACCCCACGGCGTTGGTAAACGTCAAGGTCCGTGGGCCAAGCAGGTTCGCATTGTATGCGATGCTCCTGTCGAACTGATTGGGAACGGCCGTCGAACCGACAAACGGCAGCGCTTCAGTAATAGGGGCGCCAGTCGAGAGATTCGTGGTCTGCGCACTGGCGGTGGTGCCGTTATTCCCGTTCGGGACGACCGAGGTGTCGCCGAACTCGATTCTTTCGCCGGTAGTGATGCCGATATCATTTTCGGCCACATCGCGCAGCACCAAGTAGGGCGCTCCGACAGTGAGCGGCGTCGCACTGGCCATACCGGCCGGGCCCATTGATCCGAGCGTCGTCGCGAGCAGCAGAATGTTCGTACGTTTCATTACGGCTCCTCGCCGCAAAGGTATCGGCGCGAAGATCCCGGCCGTACTGCGACGGTGGACGAAGATGTCGAACTGGACATTACCCAAATTGGTTATGCCGTCATATTAGCTATCGGCTCTGGCAGTAGGCGGCGACGGTCGACCGATAACCGCCCCGGCGAGTGTTGAACCAGGTGAGGCACACACATGATCGGAGCCTCAGCATCGCGCCCGAATGGCGGTATAGTCGAAGCAGTGCCGCAACGGAGGGCATAATGACTGACTGTGAACAAATGGCTGGCCTCACCAAAACCCTCGCTGTTCGGGCGGCGGGTCTGCGCTGGGAGGAGCTGCCGCAGCCGGTGCGGGAGGTGGCGCGGCAATGCGTGCTTGATTATCTCGGCTGCGCGATTGCCGGAGCCGGCGATCCGCTGGTCAAGATCCTGCTCGACGAGATGGCCGAGGCCGGCGGCGCCGGGCAGGCGAGCATTGTCGGACACCCGCAGCGGCTGCCGATATTGACGGCGGCGCTGGTCAACGGCGCGGCCGGTCACGCGCTCGACTTTGACGATGTCAATGTCGCGATGCCCGGCCATCCCTCGGTCGCGGTGCTGCCCGCGCTGTTGGCGCTGGCCGAAGCACGAGGCAGTTCCGGCCGCGACGTGCTGACCGCGTTTGTCGCCGGCTATGAGACCGAATGCCGGATCGGCGCCGCACTCAGCCCCGGCCATTACGATCTCGGCTTTCATTCGACCGCGACGATCGGCAGCTTTGGTGCGGCGGCGGCCTGCGCCCGGCGCATTGGTCTCGACGCCGAACAGACCGCGACCGCATTCGGCATCGCCGGGACCCAGGCGGCCGGGCTCAAATCGCAATTCGGGACGATGTGCAAGCCGTTCCATGCCGGCAAGGCGGCGCAGAACGGATTGCTCGCGGTGCTGCTCGCGGCGCGCGGATTTTCGAGCCGCACCGATCTGATCGAATGCGTGCAGGGTTTTGCCGCGACCCACGGCCCGGATTTTTCGCCGGCGGCGGCGCTGGCGGAACCGACAAACGGATTTTACATCCTGGCCAACCTCTTTAAATACCACGCCGCCTGCTATTTCACCCATGCGCCGATCGAGTGCGCCGGCACCCTGCGTCGCGAGCACGCGCTGACCCCGGACAACATCGCGCGGCTTACCCTGCGCATCGACGCCAGCACCGATCGGGTGTGCAACATCCCGGACCCGGTCGACGGGCTGCAGAGCAAGTTCAGCCTGCGCCAGACCGTGGCGATGGCTTTGGCCGGGGTCGATACCGCAAGCCTCGGCGCCTATGGCGAAACAACCGCGCGCGACCCGGCGCTGATCGCATTGCGTGAGCGGATAGTGATCGATTTCCAGCGCAATTGGCCGCAGACCATCGCCGAGTTGGAGATCGAACTGCTTGACGGCAAGCGGGTCAGCGCCCGCCACGATTCGGGGATTCCGGCCGCCGATCTCGTTGAACAAGGTCGACGCCTGGCGGCCAAGTTCGACAGCCTCGTTGCCCCGGTGCTGGGGGTGGCGCGCGCCCGCGAATTGCGCGAGACGGTCGCCGGCCTCGACGGGCTCGCCGAGATCGGGGTCCTCGCCCGCCTCGCCGCGCGCTGAGGCGTCAGCTGCTGCCGGCGGTCCGTAGCGGCGGCGCCGGCGCCGAATGACTCTGCCCGACCGCCTTACAACAGGTCGCGCAGCATCGCGATGAGCGGCTTGTCGGCGGGCGGCATCGGGAACTCGCCAAGCCGAGCCGGACGTACCCATTTCAACTGCTGGCCCTCGCGCGCGGTCGGGATGCCCGACCATTTGCGGCAGACGTAAAGCGGCATTAACAGGTGAAAGTCGGGATACGCATGCGACGCAAAGGTGAACGGCGCCAGACAGCTTGCCGTCACATCGATGCCAAGCTCCTCGGCCAGCTCGCGGATCAGCGCCACCTCGGGTGTCTCGCCGCGATCGACCTTGCCGCCGGGAAATTCCCACAACCCGGCCATCGCCTTGCCCGCAGGGCGTTGCGCCAGCAGCACGCGGCCATCGGGATCGACCAGCACCACCGCGGCGACCAGGACCAGCGGCGTCACCGGGTTAGCTGCGGTAGCTGCCATTGATGTCGACATAGCCATGCGTCAGGTCACAGCTCCACACCGTGGCACGGCCCGAACCGATGCCGAGATCGACCAAGATATCGATTTCGCGCCCGGCCATATGCTCGGCGACCGGGCCCTCGTCGTAGCCGGGGACCGGCCCGCCCGCGGCGGCGATCTGGATGCCGCCGACCGAAATCGCCAGCCGCTCGCGGTCGGCCTTTTCGCCGGCGCGGCCAACCGCCATGACGATGCGGCCCCAATTGGCGTCGCCGGCGGCAATCGCGGTCTTGACCAATGGTGAATTGCCGATCGTCAGACCGATTCGGCGGGCGGCACGGTCGCTCTCGGCGCCGCTGACCTCGATCGTGACGAATTTCTGCGCACCTTCGCCGTCGCGCGCGAGCTGCCGGGCAAGATCGGTCGTTACCGCACCAAGAGCGGCGCGGAACCCGGCCAGTCGCGAATCGCCAGGTGCGGTGACCGCCTTGTGGCGCGCTTCGCCGGTCGCGCACAGCAGCACCGTATCGCTCGTCGAGGTGTCGCCATCGACCGTGACGCAGTTGAACGACCGCTCATTCGCCTCGACTAGCAGCGGTTGCAGCACCGGAGCCGGTAATGCCGCGTCGGTGAACAGAAATGCGAGCATCGTCGCCATATCCGGCGCGATCATCCCCGAGCCCTTGCAGAACCCGCTGATGCGCACCTCGACGCCGTCGATCATGGCGCTCGCCGTAGCGCCTTTGGGAAAGGTGTCGGTGGTCATGATCGCGCGCGCGGCCGGTTCCCAGCCCGTGCTGTCAAGCCGTCGGATGACGGTCGGCAATGCCGCGCTGATACGGTCGGCGGGCGGCGGCTCGCCGATGACACCGGTCGAGGCGATGTAGATCTCGTGCGGGTCACAGCCAAACAGCCCTGCGGCAGTGACGGCGGTGCTCTCCACCACCTGTCGCCCGGCGCTGCCGGTAAATACATTGGCGTTGCCGGAATTGACCACGATCGCCCGGACGGCGCCGCGCGGCAGGCATTCGCGGCACCAGACCACCGGTTCGCCCGGCATCTGCGAGCGGGTAAAGACGCCAGCGACGCTGCTGCCCGGCGCCAGTTCGGCCAGCATCAAATCGTCACGTCCGGCATAGCGGATGCCGGCGGCGAACGCGGCCAGCCGCACCCCCGATATCGCCGCCAATTTCGGGAAGCAAGCTGGCGCCAATGGTGACGTTACGGTGGTCATCTACTTCCTTTTCTTATGAATCGCACCACGGTCATTATTGCGCGATGGGAAGCGGCTTGCCGTCGAGCCCGAAGGCCTCCACTTTCGCCTCGCTGCGCAGCTCCTTGAGCTTGGCTTCAATGACGTCGCGCGCCAGCTTGTGGCTGATCTCTTCTCGCGCCTCGTCAAAACTCGGCGGCGGTTTGACCCGCCGGTCGATGACCAGGATGACATGCCAGCCAAATTCGGTCTTTACCGGGGTTTTCGTGTACTGCCCGGGCTTCAAGGCAAAGGCGGCCGCCGAGAATGCCGGCACCATGTCGGTCTTGGTAAAATAGCCGAGATCCCCGCCCGAAGCAGCACCCGGATCGGTCGAGTATTTCTTGGCAAGTGTGGCGAAATCGGCGCCCTTGTTGAGCTGGTCGATGATCGAGTTGGCCTCCGCCTCGGTCTTGACCAGAATATGGCGAGCGTGGACCTCCTCCTGCGCCGGCTGTTGTGCGATCAGCTTCTGATAGCCGGCTTTGAGCGCCTCTTCGCTCTGCGCGGCTTTCAGGATCTGCTCGACATAGGCCTGTTGCAAGAGCCGGTCCTCCACCAGCTTCAGGCGGCGCTGTACCTCCGGGCTTTGATCGAGATGTTCCCGGCGCGCGGCGTCGGTCACCACCATTCCATCGATCATCCGCTCGAGCAACATCGGATAGATTTGCGCCAGCGGCAATTTCTGTAACTGCGGCGGCAGGCCTTTCTGCGCCGCCTCGACATCCGCAAGGTGGAGTTCGACGCCGTTGACGCGTGCGACCACCGGGTTGCCCGGCGGCAGATCGGTAGCCGCTGCCGTTACCGCGGGTGGCGGGACGCCTGTGGGATCAGCCGCGCTGGCGGGCAGCACCCCCGCGCCGACAGCGGATGCCACACTCAGCACCGCGGCGAGCACAAAACGGGACAGCATGACAGGATCCTCGAGGAACGGCGGCCGCGGTTTGCTGCGGCTCAAGCGCCGCATCAATACATATCGGGCCGGCCCGAACAAGCGGCGGGATGAAGCAGACCGGCTTGCCGCATCGGCGCAAGCGTGCTGATGAATTGACACTCACCCGCAGGCGGCCTATCTCTCGTGGGCGCCGTGCGAATGTTTTTCTCCTTTCATAACCGTTTTCCGAGGCTGCCATGTTCGGTGCCTTAGCTCGGCGGCTGTTCGGCTCCGCCAATGACCGTTACGTCAACAGCCTGAGGCACATCGTCGACGCGATCAACGAGCTCGAGCCGCTATTGGCGGCGATGTCCGATGACGAGTTGCGGCAGCGCACCGTACAGTTCAGACAGCAGCTGGCTGACGGGGCAGAGCTTGACGACCTGCTGCCCGACGCTTTTGCGACCGTGCGCGAGGCGGCCAAGCGCACGCTCGGCCAGCGCCATTTTGATGTGCAGATGATGGGCGGTATCGTGCTGCATCGCGGCATGATCGCCGAGATGAAGACCGGTGAAGGCAAAACCCTGGTTGCAACCCTGCCGGTCTACCTCAACGCGCTGACCGGCAACGGCGTTCATGTCGTGACCGTCAACGACTATCTCGCCCACCGCGACGCCGAGTGGATGGGCCAGATCTACCGCTTTCTCGGCTTGCGCGTCGGCTGCATCGTCCACGACCTCGACGATGCGCAGCGCCGCGAGGCCTATATGGCCGATGTCACTTACGGCACCAACAACGAGCTCGGCTTCGACTATCTGCGCGATAATATGAAGTTCCGGCTCGAGGATATGGTCCAGCGGCCGTTTCAGTACGCAATCGTCGACGAGGTCGATTCGATCCTGATCGACGAGGCGCGCACGCCGCTGATCATTTCAGGGCCGACCGAGGACAATTCCGAACTGTACATTCAGGTCGACAAGCTGATCCCGGCACTCGAACCCGATGATTACGAAAAGGATGAAAAGCAGCGCACCGTCACCCTGACCGAATCGGGTGTCGAAAGGATCGAAGCCATGCTGCTTCAGTCGAGGCTGATGACGGCCGGGAGCCTCTACGACATCCACAACGTCTCACTGGTGCATCACGTCAATCAGGCATTGCGCGCCCATAAGCTGTTCGCTCGCGACACCGATTATATCGTCAAGGACGACAAGATCGTCATAATCGACGAGTTTACCGGCCGTATGATGGAAGGCCGCCGCTATTCTGAAGGATTGCATCAGGCGCTCGAAGCAAAAGAGGACGTCACCGTACAGAATGAAAACCAGACGCTCGCATCGATCACCTTCCAGAACTATTTTCGGCTTTATCCGAAACTCGCCGGCATGACCGGTACGGCGATGACCGAGGCGGAAGAATTCGGCGACATCTACAAGCTCGAAGTCATCGAGATCCCGACCAACGAGCCGGTCCGGCGCGAGGACACCGACGACGAGGTTTATCGCACCACCCGCGAAAAGTATGATGCGATTGTGCAGCATGTGCTGGCATCGCGCGAGCGCCACCAGCCGGTGCTGGTCGGCACGGTCAGCATCGAGAAATCAGAAGCGCTGTCGGCGCTGTTCAAGAAGACCAAGATCGCGCACAACGTGCTGAACGCGCGGTACCACGAACAAGAAGCCCAAATCATCGCCCAGGCCGGGCGGCCCGGTGCGGTCACGATCGCCACCAACATGGCCGGCCGCGGTACCGATATCCAGCTCGGCGGCAATCTCGAGATGCGGTTGCGCACCGAGCTGGCAGCGGTCCAGGACCCGGCCGAGCGCGAGCGCCGCAGCGCGGCGATCCGCCAGGAGATGGACCGCGCCCACGAAGAGGTTGTGCAGGCCGGTGGTCTCCTCGTCATCGGCAGCGAGCGTCATGAGAGCCGGCGCATCGACAACCAGCTGCGCGGTCGTTCGGGCCGCCAAGGCGACCCCGGCGCCTCAAAATTCTATGTTTCGCTCGAAGACGATCTGATGCGCATCTTCGGTTCCGAGCGGATGGATTCGATGCTCCAGCGCCTCGGCCTGAAAGACGGCGAGGCGATCATTCACCCCTGGGTCAACAAGGCGCTGGCCAAGGCCCAGCAAAAAGTGGAAGCGCGCAACTACGATATCCGCAAGCAACTGCTGAAATTCGACGACGTCATGAACGACCAGCGCAAGGTTGTTTATGAGCAGCGCCGCGAGATCATGAATTCCCGTGACGTCGCGATCACCATCGCCGATATGCGCAACGAGACGATCGATGAGATCACGGCGACGGCAATCCCGGAAAACGCGCTGCCCGAGCAGTGGGATGTGGCTGGGCTCCACGCCGAATGCCTGCGGCTGCTGGCCGTCGACCTGCCGCTTGCCGATTGGGCCAAGGAGGACGGGATCTCGGTCGACGAGGTGCGCGAGCGCATCATGGCCGCCGCCGATCGAAAAATGGCAGAGAAGTCGGCCAATTACGGCCCGGATCTGATGCGCATGGCCGAAAAGAGTTTGCTGCTGCAGCTGCTCGATCAGATCTGGAAGGACCACCTGCTGTCGCTGGACCATCTGCGTCAGGGGATCAATCTGCGGGCCTACGCGCAGCGCGATCCGCTCAACGAATACAAGCGCGAAGCGTTTGATCTGTTCGGCGCGATGCTGGTCAGTCTGCGTCAGCAGGTCACCTCGGTCCTGTCGCATGTCGAGCTGCGCGTGCCGCAACCGGCGTTTGCCGAAGCCATGACCGAACCCGAGGAAGAGATGGCGGAAGCGGCGCGCGCCACCGGCACGACCGGAAGAGCGTTGCCGAGCCGGGCGCGGCCGGCGCGGCGCGGATCATCCGGGAACGGCGCCGATCGGAGCGAGCCGCTGCGCAGCGCGGGTCCGGGTGCCGCCTGGGCTGGTACGCCGCGCAATGCGCCCTGCCCTTGCGGCTCCGGGCGGAAGTTCAAACACTGCCACGGCCGCATCTGACAGCAGGGAGCGTCGCCTCGACAATCCTGAGCAGCTTTGCTAAAAGCGCGGGCCACAGCGGGGTGCATAGCTCAGTTGGTAGAGCAGCTGACTCTTAATCAGCGGGCCGTAGGTTCGAGTCCTACTGCACCCACCACCGCTCCGCACATTCATAACTTAGCGAAGCCGCGCGTAACCTAACGAAGCCCATAACCTTAACGAAGCTAACTTAACGAAGTCGCGTTCGGACAAATCCGGGCACCGTGACGCTCCGGCGCAGGGCCGCCTCGCGCGAGACGAGTTCGACAGGCTGCTGACGAACAGCTTTATGAACCCCCAGCAGGTTGCGGCGGCCCGCCCGGAACCGACGCCACGAGCCGCACCAGAGCCGCGGAAGAGTGCACGCCGGCCTTATC
>DATJLK010000120.1:0-16443 GCA_035509615.1 Allostellaceae bacterium
CCTGCGCGCGCTCTTGCATCAGTGATGACCTTCTTTCGTGGCAGTCGAGCTATCCTTCAGCGATGCGCGGCACGGCAGGCGGGACATAACCCGCGCGCCTCGATGACCTGCCGACCAACGGCGAAGCCGCGATCCTCGCCGAGCCGGCGCAGGCTTTGCACGATCGCCTCGTTGTGGATCTCCTCGGCCGCACCGCAATCGTCGCAGATCATGAACTGGCTCTCGTGCGGGTGCTCGACATCGTCGCAGGCGACAAACGCGCTGACACTCTCGATCTTATGGACGAGCTTGTGGGACAGCAGAAATTCGAGCGCACGATAAACTGTCGGCGGACCGATCTTGCCGCGTTCGCCGTGCAGTGCCGCGAGCAGCGCATAGGCCCCGATCGGCTGATCAGCGGCAAGGATCAGCTCGAACACCCGCCGGCGCACCGGGGTCAACCGTGCGCCCCGCGCTGCGCAGAGCTGCTGCGCGCGCTGCAGCGCGCGCTCGATGTCCCGCGATCTCACGACTGCTGTCTCTCGCGCCGGCTCGGGGATGAGGACCCAAGGTTACAGTGTCGTACCGGTCGGAAGCAACCAACAGCAATCGTGGACAATTGCAACGGTACTCCCTAGGCTCGGTGATGAGCGGCGCTCGCGGCAAGCCGCGTGGGATCTGAGCGATGCAGCCAAATCGGCTAAGGCTGACGGCCATCGCGGCGCGACTCGGGCTGATCGCGTTGGCGTTCAACGCGCTCGTGCCAATCCACCTGGTGTTTGGCCTTGCGATCGATTCGAGCCGCTCGGCCGAATGCGGTCGGTATGTCGAGGTCGAGAACGGCGGTCGCGATGCTGGCTGGCAGTTGCTGGCGCTGCTGACCGGCCATCTCGAAGGCTCGAGCCACGGCGATCCGCGCCATGGCGCGCATTCGCCGGCGCAATCCGCGGTGTGCAGCGGGATTGCCACACTCGCCGGCTTTGTCCCGGCCGCGAGTGCCGTTCTGCCGCTGCCGATCCGGCTTGAACAGGCACAGATCCCGCTGCCTTTGGCCGAAACACCACGGCAGCAAACCCGACTGGTTCGCTATCGGTCGCGCGCTCCCCCCGGGCAGACGGTTTCAGCAACATAGCAGAAACCGCCGGATCCACTGCGGTCCGGCATCCTGTCATTCGATTGGGAGCATTCCTGATGCACCGTATTTCCTGCCGCGGCCTCGCTGCGGTGGCGGCCGTCGCCCTCTTGCCGGGCGCCGAAGCGCTGGCGCATGGCTTTGCCGGCGACCGCTTTTTTCCGGCCACGATCCTGACCGACGACCCGTTTGTCGCCGATGAGATGTCGTTGCCGACGATCACGCTGAACCCGACCCAGAGCGACGGCTCGCGCGAACTCGACATCGGCAGTGACCTGTCGGCGCTGATCACCCCCAACTGGGATTTCACGATCGGCAGCGACTGGGCGCACATCCGGACGCCGGCTTTGCCGACCGTAACCGGTGGCACAGGCCTGACCACCGGAACGCAATACCAACTGTTCATCAATGCCGAGCATGAGGCAATGGCGCTCGCCGACCTCGATGTGACCTGGCGGAATACCGGCAACCTGTCGGCCGGCGCGCCCGATTTCACAACGCTGTCGCCGACTTTCGATTTCGGCAAAGGCTTTGGCGATCTACCGGACTCGCTGCCATGGCTAAAGCCGCTCGCGTTGACCGGCAACATCGCCCTGGATTTTCCAGTGCAGACCAAAACCAACGGCATGCAGAATCCGAACGATGTCTTTTACGGCTTCGCGGTCGAGTACAGCATCCCCTACCTGCAGGACGAGGTCAAAGACGTAGGATTGGGTCCGCCGTTCAACCGGATGATCCCGCTCGTCGAATTCGCGCTGACCTCGCCGTTCAACCGCGGTTATGGCGGAACGACGAGCGGTACCGTGCAGCCCGGGGTGATCTGGGCCGGACAATATTTTCAGGTCGGGGCGGAGATGATCATCCCGACGAACAGCCTTTCCGGGCATGGGATCGGCGGCGTCGTGCAGCTGCATTTCTATCTCGACGATCTGTTTCCCCACTCCATCGGCCGGCCGATCTCGCAATGGTAGCGCCTCGCCAGATTACCGCCGCCGCGGTCATCGCCGCCGCGGTCGCGCTCGGCGCGCGCGCCGGCTACGCACACGCGTTTCTCGATCACGCGAGCCCGGCGGTTGGCAGCACCGTACCGAGCCCGCCCGCCGCCGTGACGATGTGGTTTACCCAACAGCTCGAGCCGGCTTTCACAACGGCTGTTGTGACCGACACGGCCGGCGACAATGTCGGCGCCGGTGCAGCCAAAATCGATCCGCGAGATCCGGCCGAGTTGCAGGTCCCGCTAAAACCGCTGTCGCCGGGCACCTATACCGTGACCTGGCACGCGCTTTCGGTCGATACCCATCGCACCCAGGGTCACTTCACGTTTGATGTGGGGCAACGATGACCGTCGCGATCGGCGAGCACCAAAGCAGCCAATAGCAAGCCCCGACGATGGAAGACTGCCTCGTCGCGGCGCGCGCGGTTCACTATGCGTCGACGATGTCAATCGCCGGCGTCTTCGCCTTCCTCTGCCTTGTCGTCGACGAGGAAGTGCGGCCGAGACTGGCGCCGCACCTGTTGCCGATTGCCTGGGTGAGCCTCGGGCTGGCGGTCTCTTCGGGCATCGCCTGGCTGGTGGTCGTTTCGGCGCAAATGAGCGGCGAGACCGTGGCCGCCACGTTGACCCGGGACGTCATCGGGACCGTGCTGACCGAAACGCGGTTCGGGCAAGTCTGGATCTGGCGATTTGTTCTGGCCGTAACTTTGACGCTCTTGTTGCTGAGCCCCAAACGCTGGCGCCGCCGGGGGTGGCGCTGGTGCGGGCTCGTCCTTGCCGCCCTCCTGCTCGCCTCGCTCGCCTGGGCCGGCCACGGCGCGGCGACACCGGGGACTCTCGGCGATCTGCACCTGGCCGCCGATTTGCTTCATCTGCTTGCCGCTGGTGCGTGGGTCGGCACCCTGGTCCCGCTGGCATTGCTGTTGGCGGAGACCCGGAGCCGCGGCGATCCGGATGCGCCGGCTGCGGTACGCCGAGCCGTCCTACGCTTTTCGAGACTGGCGGCGACCAGCGTCGTGATTCTGTTCGGCGCCGGTCTGGTCAATACCTGGTTTCTTGCTGGCAGCGTGCCCGCCCTGATCGGCACCGGATACGGCCACCTGCTGCTTGCCAAGATCGCCATCTTTTTGACGATGGTGGTGTTCGGCGCGGTCAATTTGTTGCGGATGACGCCTCGTCTGACTGCGGCCGTCGGCGACAGGCATCGCATCGGTCGCGCGGCGCTCGGTCATCTGGCGCGCAATGCGTTGATCGAGTTCGCCCTCGGCATTTGTGCTCTCGGCATCGTCGCGGTGCTCGGGATCCTGCCGCCCGGCCGTCACACCGAGCCGGGCTGGCCGCTGCCGTTCCGGTTCGAACTGGCCACACTTCACCCGGCAGCCGTCGACGCGCTCGCGATATTCACGGCGCTCGCTGCGTTTTTTGCGATCGGCGCTGTGGCGACCGCCGCTGCCGGGCGCTATCGGGCGATGATCTTGGCCTGGGCCGGCGCGGCGCTCTGCGGCGCGATCGGCCTGGTGATCGTGCGTCCAGCGATCGCGCCCGCTTATCCGACGACCTTCTTCACGCCGGCCGAGCCTTATGCCGCGCCCTCGGTGCAAAAGGGTGCGCGCCTTTACGCCGAGAATTGCGCCCTCTGCCACGGGGCGGGGGGCAGGGGTGATGGTCCCGCCGCCGCGGCAATGGCTATCCGTCCGGCCGATCTCGTGGCGCCGCGCCTCGCCACCCACACACCAGGGGATCTCTTCTGGTGGGTCAGCCACGGCAAGGGCAATGGTGCCATGCCCGGCTTTGCCGGCATGCTGAGCGCTGCGGAAAGGTGGGACGTGATCAACTTCGTCCGCGCTCGCGCCGCCGGGGTATTGTTGCACGGTGCCGGGCCTGACCTCGCGCCGGCGGCAGCACCGGTGTTGCCCGACTTCGCTTTTGATAGCGCCGGCGGCCAGCAGACCTTGACTGAACTGGAAAAATCCGGTCCCGTCCTGGTGGTGCTGTTCGGCCCGCAGCCGCCGGCCAGCCGTGTTGCCCAATTGGCGGCGGGAAGGCGGCGGCTCGCCGGTGCCGGGCTGCAGGTGATTGCCATTGCTCCCGGCGCGCCGGCCATAGCGGGGCCGGGGACACATCCGGCTTTCCCGCTGGTCGCCGTGTCGCCTGCGGTCGCCGCGACCCTCGAATTGTTTCGCGCGCCGGCCGACGGCGATGAAACCGATCTGTTGCTCGATCGGGCCGGCAATGTGCGGGCGCGCTGGGCCGCAAGCGGCGCCGCTGCCATTCCCGACATTGCCACCCTGGTGGCTGCTGCCATCCGGGTGGCGCAATTTCCCGCAGCAGCCGAGCGCCACGCCGGCCACTAGACCAGGATCGCATCGGATCGAAGCGCCCGGCGCTGCAGGCGTCAGCCGAGACCGGTGCTGCGGCAGCGCTCTGCCGGTCTGGCTCAGGCCTCCCCGGCCAGCCGCTCGAGCAGCGCTGCCGCAGCACCGGCCTCGGCGGTGCGTTTGGCCGAAGCGGTTGCCGTCGCCGCCTCGCCGCCGGCAACGCTCGCCGCGATGGTGAACCGCGGCGCATGATCGGGGCCGGTCGTGGCCACGAGTTCATAATGCGGCAGCCCCAGGCCGCGCGCCTGCGCCCATTCCTGCAGCGCGGTTTTGGGATCGCGCGGCGCCCCGTCCATCGCGCCGATCAGCGGTTCCCAGAAACGCTGGACAAAGGCCGCCGCCGCCTCAAAACCGCCATCGAGGTAGATCGCGGCGATGACTGCCTCGCAGGCGTCGGCGAGAATGGCAGGGTTGGCCGCCGCACCCGACACCCGCTCGGCGCGTGACAGGATCAGGCACGGTCCGAGGCCGATGGTTTCGGCCACCCGCGCCAATGTCTCGCGGCGCACGAGATGGGTGAGCCGCCGGGTGAGCAAACCCTCGGGCTCCTCCGGGAAGCGGCGCCACAACAAATCGGCAATGACGAGGCCAAGCACGCGGTCGCCAAGGAATTCGAGACGCTCATAACCGTGTCTGACGATTCGGGCGCGACGGCCGCGTCCGCGCTCAGGAGTGACGGCGCTCGGGTGGGTCAGGGCTTCGCTCAACAATGCCGGCGTCGCAAAGTCGTGGCCGAGTACGCGCGGCAAATGGTCCGGCGCCGGCGCAGCGAAAGCGGGATCGCCGGGTGCAGCGACCGCGTCCGCCATCGTCAATCGATCCCTTTGAACAGCCGGTCATAGCGGATTGCGAACGGCCACTTCCAGAATTCCCAGAGACGTGCCTCGCCGTTGGTCGAAAAGAAGATGAATTGCGCCTTCCCGACCAGGTTTTCGGCCGGAACGTAACCGACAACCGACAGCACCCGGCTGTCCTGGGAATTGTCGCGATTATCTCCCATCATGAAATAATCGTCCGGCGGCACGTGATAGACCTGAGTGTTGTCGAGCGGTCCGTTGTCGCCGATCTTGATAATTCGGTGCTTCACCCCATTCGGCAAGGTTTCGATATATTGCTTCATCGGCAACACGGCGCCGTCACCTTCCTGATAAAGGTAGTCTTGAATCCGCTGCCGCGGTACCTCTTTGTCGTTGATGTAGAGCCGGCCATCCTTCATTTGGACCGTGTCGCCGGGTAGGCCGATCACTCGTTTGATATAGTCGATTGAAGTATCGGTCGGCAGCTTGAAGACGACGACATCCCCCCTCTCCGGTGGATGAAAGAAAATACGTCCCGAAAACAACGGCAACCCAAACGGCAGCGAATATCGGCTATAGCCGTAGGAATATTTTGAGACAAACAAGTAATCGCCCACCAGCAAGGTCGGAATCATCGACCCGGATGGGATGTTGAACGGTTCGTATGCGACAGTCCGGACCACCAATGCTATCAATACCGCATAGATGATCGTCTTGACCGTGTCGATAACGCCGGAAGTTCGCTTTTTCGAGATCACGTTACGCGCAGAATTGGAGTTCATGACATGCCTTGCCGGGGGCGATGGCGTGGATCAAGCCAAGCGGCTTGGCCGAAGTCAAGTACCGCGCCCGGTCGTGGTGCGGGGTGTCAATCGATCTTTCCTGTCAGCGCAACGGGTGCGGTACCGCGGAGATGATGACGACTGCCTGCGCCATCGGCGGCTCATCGGTCAAGCTGACATCCAGCCGCGCGATCATACCGGCGGGTGTCAGTTCGTTGAGCCGGCGCTGCGCTCCGCCGCTGAGCTGCATTGTCGGCCGGCCCGAAGGCAGGTTGACGACGCCGAGATCGCGCCAGAACACGCCGCGGCGAAACCCGGTACCGAGCGCTTTGGAGCATGCTTCCTTGGCAGCAAAGCGGCGTGCATAGCCGGCGGCCCGATTGGCGCGCCGGTCGCATTTCTGCCGTTCGGTCGCGGTGAAGATGCGGTCGAGAAAGCGATCGCCATATTGTTCGATCATCCGCTCGATGCGGCGGATATCGATCAAATCGCTGCCGAGCCCGAGGATCATCGCACCGACCTCGACCTGCCGCTCGTTCTCCCGCGCCGACAAGCGGCAGCGCTTGACGATCCTCTCAACCGCGCGCCCGCTCGACGGAATTGATCACCGGATTGGCGCGCAATGCGGCAATAATCGTGGTGAGATGTCGGACGTCGGCGACTTCGATATCGAGCATCATCTCGAAAAAATCGGACGAGCGATTGGTAATCTTCAGATTGCTGATGTTGCCGCCCTGCTTGCCGATAACCGTCGTCAGGCTGCCGAGATTGCCGGGTTCGTTCGCGATCATGACATTGAGCCGGCCGACGTGAATGGCTTCACCATCGGCATTGCTCCACGCGACATCGAGCCAGCGCTCCGGCGTGTCGGCAAAGTTTTCGAGCGTGTCGCAATCGATCGTGTGTATCGTCACCCCCTTGCCGGTGGTGACGATGCCGACAATGCGATCGCCTGGCAGCGGGTGGCAGCAACCGGCGAAATGCAGGGCCATTCCCGGGATCAGCCCCCGGATCGCAATCGCCGTGTCGTTCTGCCCGACTTTGCGCCGCGCCCGGGCCAGCGAGACAACCTTTGCCCGATCGGTTTGTTGTTGCGGGAACACGGCATTGACGACCGCCTTGCCGGTGACCAGACCCTGACCCACCGCCACATAGAGGTCTTCGACGACGGGACAGTTAAAGGTCTTTAACACCGGTTCAAGCGGCCGCTCGGAAAACTCGTGGCCCTCCTGGCGAAACGCCTTTTGTACGATCGCCTTGCCGAGATCGAGGTATTGCGCTCGCTGCTGGGTCCGGATAAAGCGGCGGATGCGAGCCCGAGCCTTGCCGGTAACGACAAACCGCTCCCAGGTCGGCGACGGGTGCTGTGCCTTCGACGTGACAATCTCGACCTGGTCGCCATTGCCAAGGATGGTGCGCAATGGCACCAGCCGCCCGTTGATTTTGGCGCCGACACAGGTGTCGCCGATCACGGAATGGACAGCGTAGGCAAAATCGACCGCGGTCGCGCCGCGCGGCAAGGCGATCAGGTCGCCCTTGGGCGTAAAGGCAAAGACCTGATCCTGAAACATTTCGAGCTTGGTATGCTCGAGAAACTCTTCCGGGCCCGAGGCGTGATCGAGAATATCCAGCAATTCACGCAGCCAGCGATATTGCGGGCCTTCGGTCTTGCCGGCGCCCTGCTTGTAGCTCCAATGGGCTGCAACGCCGAACTCGGCGACCTCGTGCATGTCGCGGGTGCGGATCTGGACCTCGATGCGCTGGGTCTCGGGACCGATGACCCCGGTGTGCAACGAGCGGTAATTGTTGGGCTTGGGGGTTGAAATATAGTCTTTGAACCGGCCGGGAACGACGTGATAGGCGGAGTGAATGATCCCCAGCGCGTGATAACATTCGCCGATGTCGTCGACCAGCACGCGAAACGCCATCACATCCGAGAGCTGCTCGAACGCCACGTTCTTGCGCTGCATCTTGCGCCAGATCGAGCACGGAGACTTCTCGCGGCCTGAGACATGGGTGCCGGCAAGCCCGCCCTCAGCAAGCTTGCGCTGCAACTCCGCCTCGATGCGTGGCACCAGGGCCGCCCCCTGATCGCGCAGGAAATCGAGGCGGGCGAGAATGCTGTTGCGCGCGTCGGGCTGAAGCTCGGCAAACGCCAGGTCTTCGAGCTCGTCCTTCATCCGCTGCATGCCCAGCCGCTCGGCCAGCGGCGCATAGATGTCCATCGTCTCGCGCGCGATCCGCCGCCGCTTCTCTTCGTTATTGATGAAGTGCAGTGTCTGCATGTTGTGCAGCCGGTCGGCGAGCTTGACCAGCAGCACGCGGATGTCTTCGGACATCGCCAGGACAAGCTTGCGAAAATTTTCCGCCTGCTTCGTCTGGTCGGATTGCAGTTCGATGCGCGACAGCTTGGTGACGCCATCAACGAGCCGCGCGATCTCATGGCCGAACACTCGCTCGATATCGTCGAGCGTTGCGACCGTATCCTCGACCGTGTCGTGCAACAGGCCGGTGACGATCGACGCACTGTCGAGCTTCATCCGGGCAAGGATGCCGGCGACTTCGACCGGATGCGAGAAATACGGGTCACCCGACGCCCGCAACTGGGCGCCGTGCGCCTTCATCGAAAAGACATAGGCGCGATTGAGCGCGTCCTCGTCAGCGTTCGGGTCGTAGGAGCGGACGAGTTCGACCAGTTCGAACTGCCGCATCATCGCGACGATCCTTGGCGCTGCCAGCGGTTCCGCCGGAAGTCAGTCTCCAGATCGCTGCGAGGCAGTCGCAGCGGCAGCGTGCGCGGCCGCAACGGAAGCGAGGGCGCAGCGCTAAAGGTCGTCTTCGTCACCGGGCAAATCGGTTTCTTCCGGCAAATCAGCGAGATCGCCGTCATCCGCCTCGTCTCCGGCGCCCAGAACGTCGCTGTCCAGCTTTACCTCGAGATCTTCATCCTCATCGGCGAGCTCTTCATCGATCGCCGGCTCCTCATCGAATTCGGTTTCGTCTTCGACATCGGTTTCGTCTTCGACATCGGCGTCCTCAAAGCCACGCATGCCGGCGCCCGCCTCGCTGTCGCCCAACGCGCCGGGCGCGGCGGTAAACCCGAAGACGCTGGTATCGACTTCAAGCTCGTGGCTTTCCTCGGCCTCATCGAGCTCGACATGCTTTTGCATACCCCGCACGACGGATTCGCGCAGATGGACGAGCCCAACCGTCTCGTCGGCGATTTCGCGCAACGCCACCACCGGGTTCTTGTCATCGTCGCGATCGACCGATAGCGGCGCGCCGGAGGTAATTTCGCGGGCACGTTGGGCCGCGAGCAGGACCAGCTCAAACCGGTTCGGAACTTTGACCACACAATCTTCAACGGTGACGCGCGCCATGTCCGGGTGCACCCTAATTGCCGATCCATCGAATATATGGGGCCATCAGCAGCGCGGCAACACGCTGAATTTCGGGCAGCCGATCAACTCTTGACTGGGTACGGCGCCGAGCATGCCGCCGGTGCAGCCATCCCCAGCTCCACCAAAACGGGTGCGGGGCTTCCTCGGCTTCAGCGCTCCCTCGGCTTCAGAGCCGGGTCGAAAGCCAGATCGCGATTCGCGAACCGGCCCTGATCGCCGCAGTCAGCACATCATAACCGGGGGTTTGCTCGGCTCCCTGAGCCAGGGCGGCATTGCGGTGGGCAATTTCGTCGGCGCGAAAATCGGCCATCGTCTGCGACAGCGCCGCATCCTCGCCGCAAAGCCGCTCGGCCTGATCGCGATAATGCGCGTCGATCACGTCTTCGACCGCGACCGTGCAGGCCATCGCCGCCGCTTCGCCGAGAAGGGCCGTCCCCACCCCCAGCACGCAGCCGGCGATCGACCATAGCGGCTGCAGCAGGGTCGGCCGCACCCGCCGGCGTCGCAGCAACCCCTCAAAGGTGGCGAGGTGGCGCTGCTCCGCCTCGGCCATCCGGCGGACCTCGCTGGCGCCGCGGCCACGACCCAACACCGCGAGCTGACCGTCGTAGATCCGCGTCGCGCCAAACTCGCCGGCATGATCGACCCGCAGCATCCGCTCGATTTCCGCAGTCGGCGCGGGATCGCCGGGCAACCGGTGGCGCGGTGCGGCGCTCATATCGAGCCTCGGACGATCATCGATCGCGTCCTCTTGTAGCCGCCCACAGCCACGGCGATGGAGATTGCCGCCATCGCCAACGAAGCGAGCAGGTTCCAACCGGCGAGCGATACCCCGAACAACGTCCATGCCGGCTCGTCGCAACGCACCGGCTGCTGGTGCATCAGCTGCGCCTTTAGCGCCGCGAGAGTATCGGGCGTCCCGGTCGCGGTGCAGGCACTCGGACCGGCGAACCAGTGCTGCTCGACCCCGACATGGTAAAAGGCGAGACCACTGCTCACGACAAACAGAACCGCCAGCAACAGAGCGACCCACGGCAAGGCCGAGCGGGCGCCGACCATCGTCGCGATGAACGCGACAACCAGTGCCGCGTCCCACGGCCAGCGTTCGGTCAGGCACAACTCGCACGGGGCGAGGCCACCGAGATACTGCGCCGACAGCACCGCGGTGATGACGATGGCGCTCGTCACCAGCACAAAGAGCGCGAATGCGCGGCCGTCGGTCATTGCCTGCAAGCTTGTGACAATCGTCATTTGGCCCCACCCGCACTCTTTAAGAGATCGGCGGTCGGGAGTGCCACTCCTTCATATAGCTCCGACATCGGCACACGAAGGTCGACCGAGGCGAGAAACAATATCGCCCCGACGCCATGCACCAGCTCGACGCTCCAGCGGTGGATGTGCGAGCCCAACCGCATCGCCAGAATGCGATGCGCCTCGGCCGGCGGCGCCATCGCTACCGGAAACCCGTCGATCAGCTCGTAACGCGTGTCGCTACCGTCGCCCCAGTGCAGGAATTCGGCGAGCGACATCCGCCTTGTTGCCAATTCGCTCATCTCGGCTTCTGATCTCGCCTCCTCTCGGAAATACGCTATTCGGCGGCGGCGTCGAGCCCCGGGCCCCCATCCGCATCGATAAAGCCGCCCGATTGCCGCCGCCACAGCCGCGAATAGGTGCCGCCGCTGGCGAGCAGTGCGGCATGCGTGCCCTGTTCGACAATCCGCCCCGCCTCCAGCACGACGAGCCGGTCGAGGCGCGCGATCGTCGATAGCCGATGGGCGATGGCGATCACCGTGCGGCCGCGCATTAGGCTTTCGAGCTGTTCCTGGATCGCCGCCTCGATTTCCGAGTCGAGCGACGAAGTCGCCTCGTCGAGGACGAGGATCGGCGCATCTTTCAGGATCACGCGGGCGAGGGCGATGCGCTGGCGCTGGCCGCCCGACAGCTTGACGCCGCGTTCGCCGACATGAGCGTCAAAACCGCGCCGCCCGTTCCAGTCTTCGAGCCCCTCGATAAATTCGATCGCCTGCGCCTGCGCCGCTGCGCGACGCACTTCCCATTCGCTCGCTTGCGGTCGGCCATAGCGGATGTTGTCGCGGATCGAACGATGCAATAGCGAGGTGTCCTGCGTGACCATCGAGATGTGGGCGCGCAGGCTTTCCTGCGTCACCTCGGCGATGTTCTGTCCGTCGATCAGGATGCGGCCGCTGTCGATGTCGTAAAACCGCAACAGCAGATTGACCAGGGTCGATTTGCCGGCGCCCGATGGTCCGACCAGCCCGACCCGCTCGCCAGGTGCGATCGTCAGATCGATGCCGTGCAAGACGCCGCGCTGCGTGCCATAGCCAAACCGGACGTTCTCGAACCGCACATGCCCACGCTCGACTTGCATCGGCATCGCGTCCGGCTGGTCGGTCATCTGGTGCGGCACCGCGATCGAGCGCATTCCTTCCTGCACGACGCCGATATTCTCGAATATCGTTGCCACGTTCTGCGCCACCCAACCGGCGATGCTGGCGATGTGCCAGGTCAGCGGCAGCGCCATCGCAACCGTACCGACCGCGATCCGCCCGATGCTCCACTGCCAGATCGCCACCCCGCCGGTGCCGACCACCATCGCCGCATTGATCACGGCAAGGCTGAACCCGAGCGTGGTCGTTAGCCGCAGCTGATAGCGGTGCGCCGCGGTCATCTCGTCCACCGCATCGCAGACAAAGGCGTCCTCGTCGCGGGCGCGGGCGAACAGCTTGACGGTCTGGATGTTGGTGTAGCTGTCGACGACCCGGCCGGTCAGCTGGGAGCGCGCCGCCGACATCCGCTGCGAGCGGTTGCGCAGCCGCGGCACGAACCATCGCAGCAACGCGGCATAGCCGCCAAACCACAGCAGCACCGGGATCGCCAGGCGGGTGTCGCTCGACGCGAGGAGCACGATGGCGCCGCCGCCATAGACCAGGATGTACCAGACCGCGTTTGTCGCCGAGACGACGCTCTCGCGCAACGCTGGGCCGGTCTGCATGACCCGGTTGGCGATCCGGCCGGCATAGTCGTTCTGAAAAAAGGTCCAGCTCTGCCGGACCACATGCCAATGGCTCTGCCACCGCACCAGGTTGGAAAAGCTCGGGATGATCGCCTGGTTGGTGATCAGGTTCTGCAGCAGCAGCGCGAAGGGGCGCGCGACCAGCATCACCAGCGCCATGCCGAGTAGCTGTCGCCAGTAGTCGTGCAGTACCGAATACGGCGTCTGCCGTGACACCAGTGTCACAATCCGGCCGACAAACACCGGGATCGTCGTATCGAGCAGCGCCACCAGCAGACCCGCCGCAAACAGCGACAGGACAAGACCGCGAACCTGGCGTGCGTGATGCCAGTAAAACGCGCCGAGCCCGTCGGGTGGCGGGCCGGGCGGCAGACCGGTTGGCTCCAGCAGAGTTTCAAAGAAACGTAAAACGCGCATAATATCGATTGCCTCGCGCAATTCACGAAAGGCCGGCGCTTCGCACCGGATCGCCGACGCCGTGATGCCTCAAGAATGAGCCTAGCACATAACCAATGATAGGCGGTCCTGCCGCAAGAATTTGCATTGAGCGTCCACCGGCGGGCGATGCTCCTCCGGGCGCCCTGCCGGTCCCGCTGGTGGTACGGATTTGACATTTGGTTCCCCCACTCCTCCTTCGTCATGCCCGCTTGTGCATGCGAAAGCGGAGAACCTGGGGCGGCGATCAAACACCGCGCCGGCGGCTTGGGCCCCGGCTGGCGCGGGCGACGGAGAAAGAAAATTGGGAATCGTCGGTCGGCTTCGCACCACCGGCGATCAGAACCAGAGAGATGGTCTCGACCCGGTATTGCGAGCTTGGCGAAGCCATCCGGGGGGCCGGCAGGTATCAAACGTCAGATTCGTATCACCGTACCTCGTTGGCGCGGTAGGCGTCCGGGCCGGTTCGAGACCTGGCCGGTGCGGCGGCCTGGACTGGGCGGGCCGTCCTCCTTTACCATGGGCAATGCATCAAGGCAGGCATGGCGCAGCCGCAAAAGACCGCGTTCGGGAATTTTACGAGGGAGGGTAAAATGGCGGAATACAAGCTGATCTCGGCCGACTCGCATGTCAGCGAGCCGCCCAATTTATGGTCGGACCGGGTCGACAAGAAATACCGCGAGCGCGCACCGCACCTGATGGTCAACCCGCCCGGCAAGGAAGGCGCCTATTTCCATTACGAGGGTTACGCGCCGCATCCGATCGGCATCGGTCTCGGCGCCGGCAAAAGCCCCGAGGAATTGAAGGAATTCCTGACCAAGGCGACCTATGCCGATGCCCGGCCCGGCGGCTGGGATCCGGCGGAGCGGGTCAAG
The DNA here is from genome assembly GCA_035509615.1 of Allostellaceae bacterium. GTDB lineage: Bacteria > Pseudomonadota > Alphaproteobacteria > ATCC43930 > CGMCC-115725 > AP-15. The sequence continues at coordinate 13,808 of DATJLK010000120.1, forward strand.
GACAATGCGGCGGATGGCGTCGAGGCCGACGTCCTGTACACGACCCTGGGCTTTCGCATCTTCTGGCTGAAGGACCCGGGGCTGCAGGCCGATTGCTTCCGGGTCTATAACGACTGGCTGGCCGAGTTTGTCAGCTATGACCCCAAGCACATGGCCGGGCTGCCGATGATTGCGCTCTACGACCCGAAGGCTGGTGCGCGCGAACTCGAACGCTGCGCCAAGATGGGTCTCAAAGGGGCGATGATCTGGTGCTCGCCGCCCGAGGATCAGCCCTACAGCTCGGACATGTATGATCCGTTCTGGGCGGCGGCACAGGAATTGAAGATGCCGGTCAGCCTGCACGCGATCACCGGCATGGGAATGGAGAGCCAGTTCAATTGGGGCGAGCGCTATATGCGCGCCACGGTGCTGTCGCACGAGGTCGAGAAGTCGTTCAGCGTTCTGATCTTCTCCGGCGTGCTCGACCGCTTTCCAGCATTGCAGATCGTCTCGGCCGAGAACAACATCGGCTGGCTGCCCTATTATCTGCAACGCATGGATCGCGCGTTTGAGCGCCAGCGCATTTCGGCGGGCTTTACCAACAAGCTGAAGCCGAGCGAGTACTTCCAGCGGCAGATGTGGGCCACCTACATCGATGATTATGTCGGCGTCCAGAGCCGCCAGTTCATCGGCGTCGACAAGCTGATGTGGTCCTCCGATTACCCGCACCAGGCCTCGACCTGGCCGCATTCGCAGGAAGTCGTTGCGCGCGATTTCAAGGACGCCAGCGCCGAGGACAGGTTCAAGATCACCCGCGGTAACGCCGCCCGGCTCTACGGCTTCGAAGCGTAGCCCGCCGCCTTGCGGGTCCCGCGTGCGGGCTTATAGCGAATCCCCGAAGCGCGCCACCCCGGGCGCGCCATTCGGGGGACGCCGGGTGCGGCTAGAACGCGGCGCAGACCTCGCGGGTGATCAGACCGACCGATTGCTGGTGAAAGCGCAGCTTATAAGCGGCGATCACCGCCGTTAGCCGTGGCCCCAGATCGGGTGTCGGCGTGGCCGCAACCAGCAGGATTTTGGTGCGGTCACCGGCGATCCGGCCGGTTCGCGGGTTGCGCCATTGGCCCTCGCCGTCAAAGACGGTGAACCCGTCCGGGAAGTTGGGCGTGATGACCTGCGCCGCGAACGCGGCCCACTCGGCCTCGCTCAATGGCGCCCGGCCCCGGATGCCTCGGCCAAAAAACAGTTCGGCGACCACCATCGGCTGTTCCGCCGGCAACAGGCACTTGCTTGCCGCCGCTGGCGACAGCGTCGCCACTGGCTGCGGCAGCGCCGGGACGCAGGCCGCCAGCATCACCGTAAACCACCCGGCGGCGACCGCGCCCGCTAAGCGACCACTCCGGGAAATTGCCCGCCCGATATGCGGCCGGCGCCGATGGCAAATTGGCCGCGGGGAGGCGGACGCGACCGGTAGCGGGCTTGGCCTGCCCGCGATCGGGCCGAACCTGGTCAGGTCTTGCCTTTGGCGCCCTGGCTGTGTCACTCAGCTGGTCCGCAGCGAGATTTCCTTGAGACCCAACGACCCGATCAGGGTCAGCATCGAAATCGCCGTGGCGCAAAAGAACACGCGGGCAAAGGCGGCCCGCAAAACATGCGCCATACTCTGCATCAGCGCGGGATTGGCCGAGCCCGCCTGGTCAAGGTGCAGCAGGGCGATGCCCGGGTTGCCGCCGAGGACGGCGTGACCCGGGACCGTTGCCGCACCGGCGCTCAGATCGCTGACCAGGATCGCGGTCAACAGCGCAACCCCAAGCGCGCCGCCGATCAGCCGGAAGAACATCATGACCGAGAGGCCAATGCCGTTATCGGCCAATTCGAGCGCGTTCTGCACCGCGACCGCAGCCGGCGACAGCTGCAGTCCGAATGACAAGCCGAGCCCCGCGGTCAATGCCGTGCCCAGCACCAGCTGCTGGCTGAGACCAAAAAATGCGATCGCGGCGCAGATGCCGGTCATCGCTGCCGCCCCGACAATCGGAAAGATGCGATAGCGGCCGGTGCGGGTTACCAATTGTCCGGCGATAAACGAGCCCAGCACGGTGCCGCCGGTCATCGGGATCAGCCGAATGCCGGCATCGTTGGCCGACAACCCGGCGACCAGCTCGAAATCGAGCGGTACCAGGATGATCAGCGCGATCATCACCATCGAATTGGTGAACGAGATGATCGTGCCGACAGTAAAGATGCGATTGCCAAACAGCCGCAGCGGGATCAGCGGCTCGCGCGTGACACGCTCGTAAGCGACCAAGCCGATGGCGAAAACGACGCCGATGGCGATTGGCCCCAGCACCATCGGCTGGCTCCAGCCGCCCGAGGCCTCGACCCGGCTGACGCCGATCAGCATCGGTGTTGTCGCCGCGACGATCAGCGCCCCGCCGAGCCAGTCGATGACCGGCTTGCGTCGCGGCTTTGGCAAGCGCTGCAGGTTGCGGTTGCACAGGACGAGCGCCAACGCGCCAAAAGGAATGTTGATCCAGAAGATCCAATGCCACGACAAATAATCTGCAAAGAACCCGCCGAGCACCGGGCCGAGCAGGTTCGACACTGCCATGACGCTCGAAAAATAGCCCTGGTAGCGGCCGCGTTCGCGCGGCGGAATG
>DATJLK010000121.1:0-56231 GCA_035509615.1 Allostellaceae bacterium
GCCGCTGCCGGTGTGGTACGGGCTCGGCAACCCGGCAAGTGTCGCCTGGGCCGCACAGATTGCCGCCAACACCGTGACGAGGCGGCCACCGGAGCAGGTCCGGGCGATCACCGACAGCTATCGCGCCGAATGGGCAAAGCTCGGCCGCGCCGCGGCTGATCTGCCGCTGCTCGGCGTCAACCGCCACATCATCATCGCCGAGACCGAGGCCGAGGCGCTCGACACGGCGCGGCGCGGTTATCCTGCTTGGCGGCGGCATATGGGCCAGTTGTGGCACGAATACCATGTCCCGTTCCCGCTCGAAGCCGCCCTGCCCGAGGATTTCGGCGTCCTGCAGCAGCATGGCGATGCGATCGCCGGCACCCCCGCCCAGGTGCGCGATTACATCGCCCGCGAGATCGAGATGGCGGGGGTCAATTACTACGTCTGCGACTTCGCCTTTGGCACGATCAGCCAGGAAGAGGCGATGCGGTCGATCGAACTGTTTGCCGAGGAGGTCATGCCGGCCTTTGCCGACGCCTGAGCCGGGTCATGGGGTTTGGAGGGAAGTGGAATGGGTTTGATGACCGAATTCGCCCGCCCGGATGGGGTGGCGACCCGCTGCTATCTGGCGATGGCGGGACATGGCCGTCCGGGCATCATTGTCATTCAGGAATGGTGGGGGCTCAACGACCAGATTTGCGGTGTTGCTGACCGGTTTGCCCGCGCCGGCTACAACGCGTTGGCACCGGACCTTTACAAGGGCCGGCTGACCACCTCGCCCGACGAGGCGAACCATCTGATGACCGGCCTCGATTTCCCGGATGCAACGCACCAGGATCTGCGCGGCGCCGCCTTGCGGCTCGAAGAGCAGAGCACCAAGGTCGCCGTGATGGGGTTTTGCATGGGCGGGGCGCTGACGGTCGCCGCCGCGGTGCATGTCCGCGAGCTCGCCGCTGCGGTCTGCTTTTACGGCATCCCGCCCAAGGATTTTGCCGATCCCGCCGAGATCCGGGTGCCGTTTCAGGGGCATTTCGCCAATCAGGATGATTGGTGCACGCCGGCGGCGGTCGACGATCTCGAAACCGCGCTGCAAGCGGCGGGCGTCGCGCATGCGATCTATCGCTATGACGCAGCCCACGCCTTTTTCAACGAGCGGCGCCCCGCCTACGACCTCGGAGCCGCCAATCTCGCCTGGGATCGGATGTCCGCCTTCCTGAAGGCGGAACTCGCGGAATAGCACGCATTGCCAATCCCAGGATCATGGCCAACCCGACATGTTTGATCGTTCCCCGCCGAGCCAGGACGAGATCGAGCGGTGGTTTCTTGCCAACCCCGCAGTACCGCCGCGCACTTTCGAGTTCGCGCTGGTCCTCGGCGGCACCGTCAGCGCCGGCGCCTATACCGCAGGCGCGCTCGACTTTCTTATCGAAGCGCTCGACAGCTGGACGCAGCTGCGCGATGCCAACAACCCGGCCGCACCCCGGCACAATGTTGTGCTGCGGGTCATCACCGGCACGTCCGGCGGCGGCGTGTGCGCGGCAATTGCTGGCCGTGCCCTGGCCTTCGAATTCGATCCGATCGCGCGCGGGACACTCATCGGTTCGGCACCGACTGGCAACCCGTTTTACGATACCTGGATCAAGACTCTGACCCTTGATCGCTTTCTCGACACCAGCGACATCGGCAACAATGTGGTCTCGCTGCTGAACGGTGCGGCAATCGACGCCGGCGCGCGCAACATCATCGAGTTTTCCGGCAAGGGCCCAAAACGGCGGTCGTGGGTTGCGGCACCGCTGCGGGTCGTTCTGACGCTGACCAATCTGCGCGGCATCCCGTTCCGGCTCGATTTCGGTAACGGACGCAGCGAAAGCTATATCGATCACGCCGATTTTGTTCGCTACGCGCTGATCTACCCGAACCAGCCGATCCGCGAGTTCCGGCCAGACGAGCTGACCCTGGGCTTTGATGGCGAACGCCTGCCGCAGGCGAGTTCGTGGGACGAGTTCAGCCAGTTCGCCTGTGCCACCGCGGCGTTTCCGGCAGGCTTCCCGCCGCGCGCCCTGGTGCGGCCAACCGCCCAATACCGCTGGCGTGTGGTCTTGCGGGCGCCGCTCGATCCGGCAGCGGCGGTCAGCGGCGAGCCGTCCTATTCCGTCCTGACCCCTGATTGGCCGGCGCTCGTTCCCGAGGGCGGCAATGATGTGCCCGACGACTATCATTTCCTGGCGGTCGACGGCGGCGCCACCGACAACGAGCCGATTGAATTGGCGCGCACCGCACTGTGCGGGATCAGAGGCAGCGATCCACGTGACGCACACGAGGCGAACCGTGCCGTTCTGCTGATCGACCCGTTTGCCGGGGAAAACCAGTTGGGGCCCGCAGGTCCAAGCGGTCTTGCGGTCATTCTGGGCGCTATCGCCAGTGCGGTGATCCAGCAGACGCGGTACGATTCGCGAGATCTGGCACTTGCGGCAGACGAGCAGGTGTTCAGCCGCTTTATGCTGACCCCGCAACTCGGCGCCAAGCTCGGCGGAAGGGCGATCGCGAGCGCCGGGCTCGGCGCCTTTATCGGCTTCGCCTGCCCTGATTTCATGCGCTACGACTATCTGCTCGGGCGCAAGAACTGCCAGGATTTTCTGCGCGACTCATTCATGCTGGCGAACGACAACCCGATATTCGGCGCCTGGACCGACAGTCAGCGGGAAATGTACGGCGGGCGCGGCGACTTTCTGCCGATCATCCCTTTGGTCGGGCCGTGCGCGGTTGACGAGACGCTCGATCCCTGGCCCAAGGGCAAGCTCGACCCCGAGCGCTATCGCGACGCGATCGATGCCCGGTTTCGGGCAATCTTCGAGACCGAGATCTCGGGCGGGATATGGCGCGAAATACTCGGCTTTATCGCGGCGCATGCAGCGCAGGGCTCGTTCACCGACTACGCGATTGGTCAGATGAAAAAATATCTGGCCACGGCCGGCCTCGCCTGAGACACGCGCTTCTGGCTCTCCGCCGGCGCCGAGCCGGCCGGCCCGTCCACCATCGGCATGATTTCGCGGCGGCGCGCCAACAACCCGGCTCGATATCGGAACCCGCGTTTGCGTGGTCTTGTTGAACTGGCAGCACAGTATTTCGACAAGGAACGCGGATATGATCAAGCACGTCGCCGCCGCCGCGATCGCGGCGTCTTTTGGTTTGGCTATGACCGGCGCACAAGCGCAGACCTATTACCATGCTCCTGCTGCCAATTCTCAGTCGCAGGCTAATTCTCAGTCGCAGTATGCCGGGCATCAATCGGGCGCGGTGCAGTTGATCAGTGACGCCGCTACGACATTGCAGCAGTTCAAGCGCAACCCCGATTTCGGCAGCCTTTTGCAGCAGGCGCGGGGGGTCTTCATCATCCCGACCTTGGTCAGGGGCTCTTTTGTCGTCGGCGGCCAAGGGGGCCAGGGCGTGCTGTTGGTGAAGCAGAATGGCCAGTGGCGCGACCCGGCCTTCTACACCCTGGGCTCGGTGTCGGTTGGCTGGCAGGCGGGCGGTGCTGCAGGCCCGGTCGCGTTTTTGCTGATGACCCCGAAAGCGGTCGCCGACTTTACCCAGTCCAACAATTTCTCGATCAACGGCAACGCCCGGCTGACCGTGGTAAACTGGTCCGGACAGCTTCAGGGCTCTGTCGGCAAGGGCGACATCATCATCTGGTCGGGGCTTAAGGGGCTCGAGGGCGGTCTCAACATCAACGGCACCGACATCGTGCAGAACAAGGGTCAGGACCGCGCCTTTTACGGCCGGCCGGTCGATGCGATGCAGATCATTTCCGGTCAGGTCGGCAACCCGCATGCCGAAATTCTGACAAGCCAGCTGCCGAGCTGACCAGGCTGATCGCAGATCGACCTTCGCGCTGCGCCCGCTGTCGGTCGCCCCAGGCGCCGATCCCCGGAGCAAGTTGCACCTTTCGGGCAAGGGCGCAGCCGCCGGGTAGCGCGAAGTCCGGGGCGTGCCCGCCGCGCGGATGTCACACTCGCCGGGAATGACGGACGCTTGCTGTCGAGATTGCCGCTGAGATTAGCGGCGCGTTACTCACGGTCCAGCGGCGCGCCGTGGGCGAGTTCGGCGAAAAAGTGGAAGGAATCTTTCATACGGCGGGTTTGGGTCTCGTAATCGACATGGACGAGGCCAAAGCGCCGGCTGTAGCCCAGCGCCCATTCGAAATTGTCGAGCAATGACCACACAAAATAGCCGCGCACCGGCACTCCGGCCGCAATCGCGTCCTGGACCGCCCCAAGATAGCCGCGCAAAAAGCTGATCCGCGGTTCATCGCGGATGCGGCCATCGGCCTCGACCCGATCGGGAAACGCCGCACCGTTTTCGAGAATGTAGATCGGCAGATCGCCGGCATAGCGCTCTTTCGCCTCGATCATCACCGAGCGGAAGGCGTCGGGTGCGATCTCCCAACCCATTTCGGTGACCGCGGCGCCGGGCGGCGGCGGCAGGGCGCCGGCTTCGAACGGGTGGCCGGGATCGCGCTGCACCCGGCTGCGGCTATAGTGGTTGAAGGCGAAATAATCGAGTTTTTGCCGGATCACATCGAGATCGCCCGGTTCCACCTGCAGCTCGATCTCGGCCGCGAGGGGTTCCGGATAACGACCCAGCATTTGCGGATCGGGAAACGAACGGTTCCACAGCGCGTCAAGCATTTCGCAGGCGATCTCGTCTTCCTCGTGCTCGCTCGCCGGTTCGTAGGGGTGAAAATTGTAGATGTCGCCGAGCAGCAGGTCAGCGCGCTCCGCCCGCATCGCTAGGGTCCCGAACCCATGCGCCAGGTTCATCACGTGGATTGCCTTCAGCGCACTCAGCCGCCCGCGAATCCCGGGCGCATGCTCGCCATCGCCATAGCCTTTGACGCAGGCGCAATTCGGCTCGTTGAACGTGGCCCAATGCTTGACCCGGTCGCCGAGACGGCGCACCGACAGTTGCGCGTAATCCGCGAACCAGCGCGCGGTGTCGCGGTTCTGCCAGCCGCCGCGATATTCGAGCGCCTGCGGCAGATCCCAGTGATAGAGGCAGATCCACGGCTCGACCCCGGCCTCGAGGATGCCGTCGATCAGGCGATCGTAAAATTCAAGACCCTTGAGATTCGCCTCGCCGCGTCCTTCGGGGAAAATCCGCGGCCAGGCGATCGACAACCGATAGGCGCCAAGCCCGAGTTCGCGCATCAGCGCCACATCTTCCGGCCAGCGGTGGTAATGGTCACAGGCGACGTCGCCGGTATCGCCGTTGGCGATCGTGCCGGGCAGGTGGCAAAAGGTGTCCCAGATCGATGGCCCGCGCCCGTCCTCGCGGACGGCTCCTTCGATCTGGTAGGCCGCGGTCGAAGCGCCCCATAAAAACCCCTCGGGAAAGTTCGTTGCCATGGTGTCGCCTCGCTGATTTCTGCCGCGGCGCATGATGCCGGGGCAGCGGGGTTAATCAAGTCCGGCACATGCCGCGCCCCCACCGGTATAGTGCCGGCGCCGCGGTCGGCTGCATCCGGTACCGCGCGGATGGCATTCCCGCGGCGCCATCGTCGATCGATGCGCTGCCGAGGAGATTGCGCTGTCATCGGTGGTCCTGTAGGCAAATGCGTCCGGGTTTTGACGATCGGCAACAGGTCAGACCATGAGCGCGGCAGCGATCCACGAAATCCCGATCTATGCGCCGCAGGGCCTCGACGACGGCATTGTTGTGCTGGCGGGCGAACCGGTTTTTGCCGCCATCCTGGCCCAGGCCGGGCCACCGCGTTTCCGCCGCAGGCGCAACGGATTTGCGACCTTGCTGCACATCATCCTCGAACAACAGGTGTCGATCGACGCGGCGGCGGCGATGCACCGCCGGCTGAGCGAAACTTGCCGGCCGCTCACACCCGAGCGCTTTCTCGCTCTCGACGATGCCACGTTGCGCGGCTGCGGTTTCAGCCGGCAGAAGATGGGATACGCCCGCAGCCTCGCAGAGAAGGTTGCCGCCGGCGCCTTTGATTTCGCCCGGCTCGCCGATAGTGATGATACGGCGGCGGAGGCGGCGCTGCTGTCGCTCAAAGGCATCGGGCGCTGGAGTGCGGAGGTCTATCTGATCTTCGCCCTTGGTCGCTCTGATATCTGGCCGGCTGCCGATCTTGGCTTGCAGATCGCGGTTGCCGACGAACTCGCTCTCGGCGCCCGCCCGAGCGAACCGGAGTTGCGCCGTCTAGGCGAGGCATGGCGGCCGTGGCGCACTGTCGCTGCTTGCCTCTTCTGGCAATCCTATCTGCATAAGCGCCGACGCACGCCGCCAATTCTAGCGGCGGAACTCTATGCCTGAGATTGCGTCCGACCCGGCGCCGCTGCGGCCGAGGCCGAGAATTCGCTCGCTGTGCGTCTATTGCGGCTCGTCTGCGGCGGTCGCCGAGGTCTACCGGATGGCGGCGCGCGAATTGGGCCGGCGGCTCGCTGCAGCCGGGATCGAAGTCGTGTTTGGCGGCGGGCGGGTCGGGCTGATGGGCTTGTTAGCCGATGCCGCGCTTGCCAATGGCGGCCGAGTCACCGGCATCATCCCGGGGCGCCTGCGCGATGCCGAACTCGCCCACCAGGGTGTCAGCGAACTCGTCGTCGTCGACACGATGCATGAACGCAAGGCGCTGATGGCGGAGCGGGCCGACGCCTTCGCGATCCTGCCGGGCGGCATCGGAACCCTTGATGAAACCTTTGAAATCCTGAGCTGGAAGCAACTCGGCCTGCACCAGAAGCCGATTTTTCTGGTCGATGTCGAGGGCTATTGGGCGCCCTTGCGCGCACTTCTGGAACGCATCGTCGCCAGCGGCTTTGCCCAGCCGAAGACGCACGCGCTGCTGCAGGTGGTGGCCGACGTGTCGACCCTGCTTGATGCGCTCCTCTGACCGCTCGCCGGTCCGCTGGCCGGCGCATCCCGATGTCACAACCGATTGAGGAACAAAATGATCGCATTTGCGCGCGCCGATATCCCCGAGATCTGTGGATAACTTTGTGGACAACCATTTGACGGCAGCGGCAGTCGCCATACATTTCAATCATTCGGCCGGTTTGCCTAAATTTTAGGCAGAGTAATAAGCCATTGTGTAGGCTTGATAATCCGCGTTTGCCCGGTAAATTGACTTCTCAGTTTGTAAACCTCTGGTAACAAATGATTTATAACGCGGGTATTCGGATGCCCTCCGAGGCGGCGCCGGCCACTGTGTACAAACCTTCCGAAGGAGCCGGCATCGATGCTACGAATGGGCGGGTTTTGGCGACTTGCCGCGCCGGCTGCCGGCCACTATCTTCGCGCTTGGCAAAGGCTTGGCCGGCAACTCCCTTCGGCCGAATGCGAGGTTGGAGAAGCATAGCAAAAATCAAGGTGGGGCGGCCGGTTGTCGAGCGCGACGGCGAAGAGATGGCCCGGATCATGTGGAGCTTTATCAACGGCACGCTGATCTAACCGCATCTCGAAGTCGAGCTGGAATACGACGACCTCGGCATCGAGAGTGCGATGCCCTGACGTCAACGCGACAAGACAGGCCATAATCGCCCATCGATCAACTCATCCGAAACGAAAGCGGCGCGGAGGTGCAAGCATGTCAGATCTCGAAATCGTCTGGACAAAGGTTGATGAAGCACCTGCGCTTGCTACGTTTTCCCTTCTGCCGATTGTCGAAGCCTTCGTCGGCACGGCCGGCGTAAAGATGAAGGTGAAGGACATTTCGCTGACTGGCCGCATCATCGCCAACTTCCCCGACAAGCTGACGCCAGCGCAAAAGATCAACGACGAGCTTGCCGAACTCGGCCAGCTTGCGATGCGCCCCGAGGCCAACATCATCAAGCTGCCCAACATCTCCGCCTCGGTCCCGCAGCTGAAGGCGGCGATCAAGGAGTTGCAGAGCAAGGGTTACGACGTGCCGGACTATCCGGACAGCGACGCCACGCCAGCGGATAAGGACATTCGCGCCCGCTACGCCAAGGTGCTCGGCAGCGCCGTCAATCCGGTGCTGCGCGAGGGCAATTCCGACCGCCGCGCCGCCGGCGCCGTCAAGCAGTACGCGCGCAACAATCCGCATCGGATGGGCGCCTGGACCAAGGATTCGAAAACGCGCGTGGCGCATATGTCGGGCGGCGATTTCTACGGGTCCGAGGTCGCGACGACGATCGCGGCGCCGACCAATGCCCGTATCGAGCTGGTCGGCAGCCCAGTCGGGGATAAGGGGGGCGCGGTCACGGTGCTGAAGGCGAAGACGCCGCTTCAGGCCGGCGAGATCATCGATGCGGCGGTGATGAACCGCAGGGCGTTGCGCGCCTTCTTTGCCGCGCAGATCGACGCCGCGAAGAAGGATGACATCCTGTTCTCGCTGCACGTCAAGACGACCATGATGAAGATCTCTGATCCGATCATCTTCGGTCACTGCGTTTCCGCGTTCTTCGCCGATGTATTCGAAAAGCATGGCGCCACGCTGGCGCGCCTGGGGGTTGATCCAGATAACGGCGTCGGCGACATGCTGACCCGGATCGAGAAATTGCCGGAGGCGGAAAAGGCGGCAATCAAGGCCGATATCGAGGCCGAGTACGCGAAGCGGCCCGGCCTCGCCATGGTCAATTCCGACCGGGGCATCACCAATCTGCACGTGCCGAGCGACGTGATCATCGATGCCTCGATGCCGGCGATGATCCGCGAATCCGGGCAGATGTGGGGCCCTGACGGCAAATTGCACGAAGCGATCGCCGCGATCCCCGATCGTTGCTACGCGACGCTGTACGAGACCATCATCGAGGACTGCAAGGCGCATGGCGCGTTCGACCCGAAAACGATGGGCGATGTGCCGAACGTCGGGTTGATGGCGCAGCAAGCCGAGGAGTATGGCTCGCACGACAAGACGTTTGAGGTCGCCACCGGCGGAACCGTGCGCGTCGTCGCCGATGACGGCACGGTTCTGCTGTCACAGCCGGTCGAGGCCGGTGACATCTTCCGGATGTGCCAGGTCAAGGACGCGCCGATCCGCGACTGGGTCAAGCTTGGGGTGCGCCGCGCCCGCCTGACCGGCACCCCGGCGGTGTTCTGGCTCGACGCCAAACGCGCGCATGACGCGCAGCTGATCGCCAAGGTGGAGACATACCTGAAGAACGAGGACATTTCGGGTCTCGACATCCGCATCCTGGCGCCGATCGAGGCCATGAAGTTCTCGCTCGATCGCATCCGCAAGGGGCTCGACACGATCTCCGTCACCGGCAATGTGCTGCGCGACTACTTGACCGATCTTTTCCCGATCATGGAGTTGGGCACCTCGGCCAAGATGCTGTCGATCGTTCCGCTGCTGGCCGGCGGCGGATTGTTCGAGACCGGGGCCGGCGGTTCGGCGCCGAGGCATGTGGAGCAGTTCCAGCGCGAAGGCTATCTGCGCTGGGATTCACTGGGCGAGTTCCTGGCGCTGGGGGCTTCGCTGGAACATCTGGCGCAGACGAACGGTAACAAGGACGTGCAGGTTCTGGCCGAAACGCTCGATGAGGCCAACGGCAAGATCCTCGAGCACAACCGTTCGCCGGCGCGGAAGCTTGGCGAACTGGATAATCGCGGCAGCCATTTCTACCTGGCGCTGTATTGGGCCCAGGCACTGGCCGGGCAGAATAAAAGCCCGGCACTGGCGGCCCGCTTCAAACCGCTGGCGGAGGCGCTGGCGGCTAACGAGGCAAAGATTAATGCCGAACTGATCGCCGCGCAGGGTAAGCCGGTGGATACCGGCGGTTATTATCTGCCCGATCCGGCCAAGACATCGGCGGCTATGCGGCCGAGTGCGACGCTGAACGCTGCCCTCGCCGCTCTCTGAGGCGGCGTCAGGCGGAGCCGCCCAGGGCAGCCGACCGACGACGATCTGGTCTCTGTCGATGCCGCCCTTGCGGTCAAAAAATTCGGATTTGGGGTTTATGTGCCGATGGCGTAAGACGCGCCGGGGAGGAAAGGATGGCGGCGATGCGGCTCAGCATTCTCGATGATTACCAGGGGGTGGCGCTCGACATGGCGGACTGGGCGCCGGTCAGGAGTCGCGGCGTCGAAATCGCGGTCGAGCGGCATGCTTTTGTCGATGAGGACGCGGTGGTGCGGGCGCTCGCCGATTCCGAGCTTGTGGCGGCAATGCGCGAGCGTACGGCGTTTACGAAATCAGTCGTCGAGCGGCTACCGAAGCTGAAGCTCCTGATCACCACCGGGATGCGCAACGCCTCCTTCGACATGGCCGCGCTCAAGGACCACGGCGTCACCGTATGCGGCACCGGCGGACCGGCTAATGTTCCAGGGGGCGGCGGCAACGAGGACACCGCCGAGCTTGCCTGGGGGCTGATCCTGGGTGCTGCCCGGCATATCGCCGAGGATCATCAGTTCATGCGGTTGGGGGGCTGGCAGACCCGGATCGGTCACCGCGTCGCCGGCAAGACGCTGGGCTTGTTGGGTCTCGGCCGGCTCGGCAGCGCGGTCGCTCGAGTAGGACTCGCCTTTGGCATGAAGGCGATCGCCTGGAGCCAGAACCTGACCGCGGAAAAAGCCACAGCCCAAGGCGTCGAGCGGGTCGAAAAGGACGAGTTGTTCCGCCGCTCGGACATTCTTTCGGTGCATCTGGTGTTGAGCCCGCGCAGCCGCGGCTTGGTCGGCGCCCGCGAGATCGGGCTGATGAAACCGAGCGCGATCCTGGTCAACACCTCGCGCGGGCCGATCTGCGACACGGATGCAATCATCGCCGCGCTAAAGGAAAAGCGCCTCGCCTATGCCGGGTTCGACGTTTACGACAAGGAACCGCTGCCGATCGACCATCCGCTGCGCACCGCGCCAAACGTGATCCTGACGCCGCATATCGGCTATGTGACCGATGAGAACTATCGCAGCTCCTACCCGCAGATCGTCGAAAACGTCGTCGCGTTTCTCGATGGCAACCCGATCCGGGTAATCTGAACCGGGCGTGACCAGCGATGCGGTGATGAACGGCGAAATATCGATCCGTCCGTCGGCCGATGGTGATATCGCCGCGATCGCCGCGATCTATCGCCATCATGTGCTGCACGGGATCGCGTCCTTCGAAGAGGAACCGCCCGATCCCGCGGAGATCGCGCGCCGGTGGCAGGGCATCCTGGCGCGCGGACTGCCCTATCTCGTCGCTGAACGGACCGGGCAGGTGCTCGGCTATTGCTATGCGAGCCCTTATCGTACGCGCTCGGCCTATCGTTTCGCGGTCGAGGATTCGATCTATCTTGATCATCGCGAAACCGGGCGCGGTATCGGGCGGGCATTGCTGTCGGTGTTGATCGAGCACTGCGCCGCCCAGGGCTACCGGCAGATGGTCGCAGTGATCGGCGGCAGCGAACAATGGCCGTCAATCCGCCTGCATCGGCGGCTCGGATTTGTCGAATCCGGGACATTGCGGGCGGTCGGCTTCAAACTTGGCGGCTGGGTCGATACCGTATTGATGCAGCGGGCCTTGGGCGAAGGTGCCACGACCAGCCCGTACAAAACAGGAGGTGAACATGGCTGAGGCATTTGCCGATCCGGCGCGGGTCGAGGGTTACCACGCTCACATCTATTACGACCCCGCCGATCCGGTGACGCGGGCAACGGCGGAACGGCTGCGCCAAGGCATGGCCGAGCGCTTTGCCGCGCGGCTCGGCAACTGGCATGACGAGCCGGTCGGGCCGCATCCGGTGGCGATGTATCAGGTAGCGTTTGCGGCGGCCGAGTTTCCGCAGCTGGTGCCGTGGTTGATGCTGAACCGCGCCGGGCTCGATGTCTTGATCCATCCGCAATCCGGCGACAGCGTCGCCGATCACACGCGATTTGCGATGTGGCTGGGCCGGCCTTTGCCGTTGCGGATCGACGTGCTGCGGCGCGGCGCCGGAGCCGGCTAAAGGCGGCCGCTATATGCGGCCAACCAGCAACAACACGACGACGATGACGAGGAGCAAACCAACCCCGCCACTCGGGTAATAGCCCCAGCCGCCGCTGTAGCCCCATGTCGGCAGTGCGCCGATCAGCAACAGGATCAGGATTACCAGAAGGATTGTTCCGAGCATTTCATCCCGCTTGGTTGTTGTTGTACCCGATATCGGAAACCCTTGATCGAGGCAGGGAGTTCCCGGCTCGGTTTCCAAAACGATGCGGGTGATTGCCAATCCGGTTATCGACGCTGGGGCTTTGGCGCTCGGTCCAGTCACGCCAAGGCCCGGTCCGGGCTCTGCGGGTCGAGCATGCCCGATTCAGGGCCGGGCGACCGGTAAAATGATTTCGGCTGTTCTGATGCCCGGTTACGCCCGAACCGGCCAGTGCCACTGGCGCACCGGACCGCAATCGACATGGACAAACCCGGAACGCGGGTAGTAACCCACGCCACCGCAACGCAGGCTCAGCGCGGCATCGCGGATCTGCTCGATGGTCCGCCCTTCGCTGCGCAGATCGATCGCCATCCCTTTGATGTGATAACTGTGCTTGGCGACGCCGGCATGTTCGAGCCAGAGCCTGTGGTTGGTCGCTGGCGAGCGATAGCCGCAGACCACGAGAAACGGATCGCTGGTGTCGAGACGGTCGCGCAACATCCCCAACAGGTCGAGGACTCCGGCGTTCATCGGTCGGATCTCGTCGGTGTCGTGATCCCGCAAGATCCAGTTGATGTCGCGCACCGCCTCGCGAATGTAGTGGCCGTCAGCCCAATAAACCGTGCGCAGCCATTCACCAGTGTGGACGTTGTAAAGTGACACCGAGCGCGGAGCAAGGGATACCGCCGTCGCGGGTTTGACCAAACCGACGGCAGCAATGCCGGCCGCGGCACCGAGAAGCCGGCGCCGGCTGAGCAACGTAGAATCGTGCAATGGTTAACTCCCCCCGATTTCCCCGGGAGGGGCCATAGCATTCGAATTCCCGTTGAACAAGCCCGATTGGGCAGAAACTTGGGGGTTAGTCTCCGATTGTCGCGGTTTTCTGCGCGATAGTTGAAACGGCCCGACCTGTTCTCACCTTTTCGGCGGATCCTGCACCCGATCTTTGCGCCACGGCCACCTCTCGCGCCCGGCTCAGAGCCGCCCAGACCGCGCCGTCACGGTCATAGGGGTCGCCGCGAAAGGCGATCGCACCGTCCGATTCGACAACCGCGGTGCGATAGATGATGAAAACCGGAACCGGTTTCGGCAAGCGCCGGCTGTGGGTCCGATCGGTGTCGATCGCCTTGTCGATCGCCTCGGCGCTCCAACCGAGCAGCAGTGAGGCAAGTTCACGCGGACTTTCGACCCGCACGCAGCCGTGGCTCATCATCCGGTCGGCAGCCTGAAAGCGCCATTTCTCCGGCGTGTCGTGAAGATAGACGTCAAACCGGTCGTTCATTTCGAATTTGAGACGTCCGAGCGCGCTGTACGGCCCTGCCTCTTGCTGGATCGCCATCGGGCCGCGCCAACGCATGTGGTGCGCCGCCAGATATCCGCGGTTGCCCGCCAGCCGTGGCAGGATTTCCTTTCTGATGATCGACGGCGGAATGTTCCAGGGCGGGTTGAACAAGACGTCGCTGACGACCGATTGCAGTTCGGGGGTCTGCTTGTCAACCTCGCCGACGACAACGCGCGTCGTGAATACCGGGGTGTCGTCTCGAAACAGCTGTAGCTGGGCGATCGTCGTGTCGACGACGAGCCGGTCCGGCGGCATCTGACGCGGCAGCCAACGCAGCCGTTCAAGATTGATCGCGATCTGCCGCGCGCGCCGCAATGCCTCGGCTGCGCCGATGCGCGGTACCATCCTGTAAGAACCCAAATCGGAGTTTCTGCCGGCCGAGGCGGCAAGCGAGAGATAATCGGCATAGGCGCGCTGCATCGCCAGATACTCCGCCGATGTCGGAGCCAGTCGGGTGATTTCCCGCCCCGGATCCGGCGCCGAAATCGCCGCGTCGATCACCGCGACGACATCGACCGGCTCGGGGTGCAGGTCTTCCTCCTCCGGGCGATCGCCGACCGGGACCGCACCGCGGGCCAGGGCATCGGCATAGGAGAGGATCGCGTCAGACAGCAGCAGATCGCGCTCGACCGGCGACACGGCGCGACCGCGCCGGCTCAGCGCCTGGGTGTGGAACAGGGCGGGATCGAGCCCTTGAGTGTCGGCGCGCAGCACCTCGGCCCATAATGCCGCCGCCGCTTCCGGATGGCTGTCCCAGACGGTTTTCCAGCCATGTGCAGCGTAAAATCGGCGGACGAGATGTTCGTGCAACCGCTCGCCGGCGACAATTACGTGACCCGCCGTCTCGAGCCGATCTTCGATGGCGGTGTCGCCGGTGAATGGCGTCAGCGTCGGCGTCGTCGTGTTGATATCGACGAGCGGCGCCGGCGGATCCGCGGCGGCGGGCAGCGATGATAGCGCCAATGCCACAACCGCAACCGCCAGCACGCCTGCGGGCACCCGCCTCGGGGCGCCGCGCCAAACCCTTGAGCGATTTCGCACCGCACCTCGCTCGCCGGAAGCTCCGGCCGTCCTTCGCGCTGCGCCGGCCAGCAATCGCATTTGCGGTTCCCGGTCGGAGGTTGTCGCAGCACCCCTGAGTGAGGAGACTATCACGCGCAAGCCCTATGTGCATCTGACGCATGAGGAGAACATCAAAGTGCGGCAGAACGGTCCAGGTGAGCAGGCGGGAAATTTTCGGCTTCGACCGATCGCCGGTCGACTGACGCCCGAGGGGGTCCTGCGCGAGGTCTTCGGCTTTGATCATTTCCGCGGCTCGCAGCGTGCGGTCATCGAGCATGTCGCGGGTGGCGGCGACGCTGTCGTGCTGATGCCGACCGGCGGCGGCAAATCCTTGTGCTACCAGATCCCGGCGCTGCTGCGCCCGGGCCTTGGCGTCGTCGTCTCGCCGCTGATTGCGCTGATGAAGGACCAGGTCGACGCGCTGCATCGCCTCGGCGTGCGCGCCGCGGCGTTGAATTCACGGCTGACCCCCGCCGAGGCAGCGGCGACCGAACGCGCCATTGGCGACGGCGCCTTCGATATTCTCTACGTGTCACCGGAACGGCTGATGACGCAGCACTGCCTCGACCTTCTGGGGCGCGCCCGGCTGGCGTTGTTCGCAATCGACGAAGCCCATTGCATTTCGCAATGGGGTCATGATTTCCGCCGCGAATACCAGCAGCTGACGATCCTCAAACAGCGTTTTCCGGGGGTGCCGCTGATTGCACTGACGGCAACCGCGGACGAACCGACCCGGCGCGACATCATCGCCCAGCTCGGGCTCGAGCAGGCTCCGGTGTTTGCTGCCGGCTATGACCGCCCGAACCTGTTCTACCGGATCGTCGCCAAACGCAGCCCGCTCGAGCAACTGTGGCGTTTTCTGTCGGCCCGGCACGCCAACGATGCCGGCATTGTCTACTGCTTCACCCGCAATTCGGCCGAGGAGACGGCGGCTTG
This sequence comes from Allostellaceae bacterium, assembly GCA_035509615.1. Lineage (GTDB taxonomy): Bacteria > Pseudomonadota > Alphaproteobacteria > ATCC43930 > CGMCC-115725 > AP-15. Next base: position 15,400 of record DATJLK010000121.1, read on the forward strand.
GCTGTCGGACCGCGGCCGCACGGCACTGCCCTATCATGCCGGCCTCGACCCTTTGGTGCGCGAGCAGAACCAGGAGCGGTTTCTGCGCGAGGACGGCGTGGTCGTGGCCGCCACGATCGCGTTCGGAATGGGCATCGACAAGCCCGATGTCCGCTTTGTTGCCCATCTCGACGTGCCGAAAAACCTCGAAGCCTATTATCAGGAGACCGGCCGAGCCGGACGCGACGGCTTGCCGGCCGATGCCTGGATGACCTATGGCCTCGCCGATGTGATGAACCTGCTGCGGCTGATTGAGGCGAGCGAGGCAGGAGCGCGACAGGCCCGCATCGAGCGGCAAAAGATCGACGCGCTGATCGGCTATTGCGAGACCGTGACCTGCCGCCGCCAGGTCCTGCTCGGGTATTTTGGTGAACGCGACCACCAGCCCTGTGGCAACTGCGACAATTGCCGCGAACCGCCGGCCACCTGGGATGGTACCGTCGCCGCGCAAAAGGCGCTGTCCGCAATCTATCGGACGGGTCAGCGCTTTGGCGCGCATTACCTCGTCGATCTGTTGCTCGGCATCGACAGCGAGCGGCTCAGGCGCTTTGGCCATGACCGGCTGAAGACTTTTGGGATCGGCGCCGAATTCGACCGCCGGAGTTGGCTGTCGGTCTTTCGCCAGCTCGCGGCGCAAGGGCTGGTGGTCCCTGATTCCTCCGGGCATGGCGGGTTGGTGTTGAGCGAGGGTGCGGCCGAGATCCTGCGCGGCACGAAACCGGTGCGCCTGCGCCACGATGCCGCGCCGGCAAACCCGCCGCGCCAGCGCCGCTCGGCGGCGGACACGGCCGCGGGTTCGGCCGAACTCGATCCCTCGACCCGCGAGCTGTGGGAAAGGCTGCGGGCGTGGCGGCTCGCCGAGGCGCGTCAGCAGGAACTGCCGCCTTACGTGATCTTTCACGATGCGACATTGCTCGAAATTGCGCGCCGCCGCCCTGCTTCGCCTGCCGCGCTGGCCCAGATCCCCGGCGTCGGCCCCGCCAAGCTCGAACGCTACGGCGGCGCGGTCATTGCCGTTGTTGCCGCATTCGCGGCCGCCACCGACAACCCGGCTCCAGGACAACCCGGCTCCGGGTTAATCCCCCATCCATAATCGGGCCGCATCGTCGCCCCCGTTCACCCACCGGAAGCCTTGATGCTCACTCTTTGTACCAAACTCTATATTGCTCTTTATGCCAAGAAACTTGCCAATGACAATACGGCGTCACCGCGATCGAATATGGCTTGATCGCAGCGCTGATCGCTGTTGTCTGCATTGGTCTTTGGACGGCAATCGGCCGAGGTCTTTCGACTCAGTCTGGCGGCGCGATCTGCCGCTGCCGATCCACGCTGCAAGCCTTATTGAGGCGACGCTTGTCGCGGCGCCGCTCGCACTCTTTTACGACCTCGTTCTCGCTGGCGTAGCGGTCGCCTTGGCTGTTGTCGCCTGGCTGTTGCGCGCGGATGGCGGATACCGGCTGCCGCAACCGGCAAAACCGATCTTGGCTGTACTCTATGTTCTGACCTCGATCCGCGCGAGTTGGCCAATGCTTGGCATCCGCCAATAGGATCAATGGTGGCGGCAAGCCTGCTGGCGATCACTGCCACAATGGCACTGCGTCGCGCCGTCGCCCCGACGGGCGGTGCGATCGCGAGCGGGCAATCGGTGGGCCCGCTGTGTCCTGAACCAGAAGTTCGCAATATCAGCGCCTCGCCATCTCCGATAAAGGTCGGGGCCCATTTCAGCCACGGGCACCGGCCGGAATTTATCCGCGGGCCGGCGAAGGGCCGGACCCGGGGCCGGCTACGGACAAGAAGGAGATCCCCAAAACAGTTCTGATGAACTGCTGAAAGGACATATCCGAGCATTAGAGTAATCGGCCGCAGTGCGTTATTGCTCTCGCGGCGGACGCGCGCGGTATTGCTGCAAGCGGGTGGACCGCAAACCCTGCAGACCGTGGGCCTCGTAGGCGTGTTGCCAACTCGCCAGCTCTTCTTCCGAGATTTGATACCGTTGGCACGCTTCCTCGCGGGTCAATACACCGTGGGCGATAGCGCTCACGACTGCCGCCTTGCGTCGGATCGTCCAGCGTTTGACGTTGGCCGGCGGCAATTCCGGGGTTGCGCGCGACGGGTTAGCCATGACCGGAGGGCCTGCCGATCCATCCGCAGCGGAGATTGCGGCACCATGACCGGGCAGCTGGGGCGAAACTTCCCAATCCATATTCGTGCTGGTCCATATACTGCGTACTCTCGGCCCGATCGCATCATTTCCGGAGGAACCGCCGCCGATGATCGTCGACTGACAACGCTCGATCATTCGCGGGTACTTGCCACCGGCGGCGCCAAACAATTGGCGCTGATAACTCAAGCCAGGAATTACCCCCATTGCAGAAAATATTCTATGATATTGATCGTTAATTATTTGGAAATATTGGTTAACGTCGCTGTTTGTTTATGGTTAAGATTTTTGCGGCGCCAAATTTCAAGCCTCGCTCGACGAAATCACGGTTTTCCTTAGCGAGGATGCAGGGACCCAATATTCTACTAACGGTGTTACCGGTATCCATAGATTTAAGCGGATCGCGTTTTGCAGTGAGGCCGAAAGCTTGTTTGTTCAATGCTATCCGTCGTGCGGTGATCTATAATGCCCGCGCCCAAGAACGAGTGTTTCGGCAAGCTGATGTTGATTTTTGCCTTTGTTGTGTTGTGTGCAGCGGTGCTGATCGGGGCTCCGCTGGCGCTTGTGCCGCAACCGCCACACCGGGCTCTGCCGGTGCTCCATGGCGCGGCGGGCGCCGCGAGCCTGGGGATATTGGTTGCTGCGATCACCCATTCGAGCACCCGCGCCGCGATGGGCACCGCCGGGTTCGATCGCATCAGTGCCGCCCTGCTCGGCGGTACTTTGCTGCTTGGTCTGCTGATCGCCGCGCGCGGCTGGCGCGGTCGCCGGCCAAACGCAGCCCTGATCGGCGCCCATGCCAGCGTGGCGGTCGCCGGCCTCACCCTGCTGCTGGCGGTGATCGCGCTCGGCTGATCTAATATCTAATCCGGCGGGTTTGCCGATCGTGCGGTGCGGATGCTGGCGGCCAGCGCGCGGATGTCGGCGAGCACGGCGTCAACAAGACCGGGCAGCGCACGGCCGTTGCTATCGAGGTTCGCCGCGAGGCGGTCGACCAGCGCCGTGCCCACCACCGCGGCGTCGGCAGCTCGGGCGATTTCGGCGGCTTGTTCCGGGGTCTTGATGCCAAAGCCGACGGCGACCGGCAGCCTGGTGAAACGGTGCAACCGCGCGACGGCGTCACGTACCGCGCCGGCCTCGGCCGAGCGGGTGCCCGTAATCCCGGCGATCGCGGCGTAATAGACAAAGCCACTGGCGCGCGCGACGATTGTCGGCAGGCGGTACTCGTCGCTGGTCGGGGTCGCGAGGCGCACGAGGTCGAGCCCGGCCCGGGTTGCCGGCGCGGCGAGCTCCTCTTCCTCCTCGGGCGGTAGATCGACGATGATGAGACCGTCGACCCCGGCGGTTGCGGCGTCCTTGGCGAAAGCTTCGGCACCGTAGCGGTAGATCGGGTTGTAATAGCCCATCAGCACATAGGGCGTGACCGGGTCGCGGCTGCGCAGGTGGCGCACCATTGCCAGCGTCTTGTTGAGTGTCATGCCGGACTTCAACGCCCGCAGCCCGGCGGCCTGGATCGACGGGCCGTCGGCCATCGGGTCGGAGAACGGCATGCCGATCTCGATCAGGTCGGCGCCGGCGGCGGCGACGCCCTCGAACAAGCGTGTCGAGGTGTCGAGGTCGGGGTCGCCGGCGACGAGGTAGGCGACGAGACCGGCGCGGCCTTCGGCGCGCAATGTCGCAAAACGCGTCGCGATCCGGCTCATCGCAGCCCTTCTTCTCCCTTTCCGCCGCTTGGGGGGGAGAGGGTCGGAGTGAGGTGGCGGAGAAACCAGCGCCGATCAGCACCCACCTCACCTTCCCGCGCCTGCGACGCGGGTGCTTCCCTCTCTCCCCTTAAGAGCGGAGAGGGGTTTGTCGGGCGAGCCGCTATCGAAGGCGTCACAGCCTCACTCCGAGATGCTCGGCGACGGCGAAGATGTCCTTGTCGCCGCGGCCGCACATATTCATGACGATCAGGTGATCGGGCGGCAAGGTAGGCGCCATTTTGGCGACATGCGCCAGGGCATGCGCCGGTTCCAATGCCGGGATGATCCCTTCGAGCCGGCTCGCCAGCTGAAACGCGTCAAGCGCTTCGTTGTCGGTGATCGCGACATATTGCACCCGCCCCAAATCGTGCAGCCAGGCATGCTCCGGGCCGATCCCGGGATAGTCGAGCCCGGCCGAGATCGAATGCGCGTCACGGATCTGCCCATCGGCATCCTGCAGCAGATAGGTCCGATTGCCGTGCAACACGCCGGGCATGCCGCCATTCAGCGAGGCGGCATGCCGGCCGGTCTCGATGCCGTGGCCGCCGGCTTCGACGCCGATCATCGCGACATCAGGGTCGTCGAGAAACGGGTGAAACAATCCCATCGCGTTCGACCCACCGCCGATGCAGGCGACCAGCGTATCGGGCAGCCTGCCCTCGGCTTTCTGGAGCTGGACGCGGGTCTCGCGACCGATCACCGATTGAAAGTCGCGGACCATCGCCGGGTAGGGATGCGGGCCGGCGACGGTACCGATGACATAGAACGTGTCGTCGACATGCGCCACCCAGTCGCGCAGGGCTTCGTTCATCGCGTCCTTCAAGGTCGCGGTTCCTGAATGCACCGGCACGACTTCGGCGCCGAGCAGTTTCATGCGAAAAACGTTGGGCTTTTGCCGCTCAATATCGGTTGCACCCATATAGACGACGCAGGGCAGGTCAAAGAGCGCGCAGGCGGTTGCGGTCGCGACCCCGTGCTGACCGGCGCCGGTCTCGGCGATGATCCGGCGCTTGCCCATGCGGCGCGCCAGCAGCGTTTGCCCGAGCACGTTGTTGATCTTGTGCGCCCCGGTGTGATTGAGTTCGTCGCGCTTCAAATAGATCTTGGCGCCGCCAAAATGCCGGGTCAGCCGTTCAGCGAAATAAAGCGGGCTCGGCCGCCCGACATAATGTTCGAGGTAGTAGTCGAGCTCAGCCTGAAAGCTCGGATCACGCCGCGCCGCGTCATAAGCGGCTTCGACGGCGAGAACCAGCGGCATCAATGTCTCGGCGACATAACGGCCGCCATAGCTGCCGAAATGCCCGTGCTCGTCGGGGCCTCTGCGAAACGTGTTCGGAACCAGCATCGCACTTCCTCTCAGCGCCGTCGAACATGCCCTAACCGACGACGCAGGGCACTGAGAAAATTGCCGCGCAAAGATTACCGCTGACCGCAATCGTCGCCATAGCCAGACCTAAAAAGGCGCGGGCGTCTCCACGAGCGGTGTTGCAAACCGCCGATATTGGGATCAACCGTATGTCGCGGTGAGCGGCGCAAACCGATCACCCACCGATACCACGCATGGGAGTTGAGCAATGAGCTTGGCGCCGCCATTGTTGCTGATCGGTGCGGTCGCGGCGGTCGGTGTCCTGCATACAGTCGTACCCGATCATTGGGTACCGATCGCGCTGATCGCGCGCGAACGCGGCTGGTCAAAAGCAGAGACCGCGCGCGCCGCCGTGCAGGCGGGGGCGGGGCATGTCCTCTCGACCCTGGCGATCGCGATCGTTGTGTGGGCCGCGGGCGCGGTTTTCGCCGATCGTTTCGGCCATCTCGTCGATCTCGCATCGGGGCTGATGCTGACTGGATTTGGCGGCTGGATCGCGATTTCGGCATGGCGCGAAATGGACCACACCGGCGTTCACGCCCATCGGCACGAGCATGGGCACCCGCACAGCCATGCCCACCCGCATCCTGACGCTGATCGACACCACCATGAACAGGAACCCGATGATCTCGACGGGACCCCCGCCGGTCCGGGCTTCGCCTGGGCCGATCCTCCCTGGGCGCTACAGGACGACCGGCTCTATGTCCCGTTGCGTGGTGAAACCGCGGTGCTGACCCGCCATGTCCACGCCCATCGCCATGGCCGCGGTCCCGCCCATCTGCATTGGCACGACCATGTGCCGGAAACCGCGCATCCGGTTGTTGCCGACCTCGTCGCGGAGCCGCCCATTCATCGCCATCGCCATAAGACGACGGCGCGGGCGGCATTGCTGCTGATCCTCGGCTCGTCGCCCATGGTTGAAGGCATCCCCGCCTTCTTCGCCGCCGCAAGATACGGCGCACCACAGATTGCGGCGATGGCGGCGGTCTTTGCGCTCGCCACGATCGCGACTTATGTCGGGCTCTGTGTCTATTCGAAGATCGGGCTGCAACGCCTGCGTCTCGGATCTATCGAGCGCTATGGTGAAGTGCTGAGCGGCGTGGTGATCGGGTCGGTCGGCATCGTCTTTGGCTTGTGGCCGGCGCTCTAGACCATGATCGTATCGGATCGAGCGCCTGGCGCACCGATCCGATACGTGAATCCTGTCTAGCGCCGAGCAGCCAAAGGTCCGGTCATCCAACCGCATCGCCATCCCGGCGGCGGTCGCGACCCGCCTCGGCCATAGACAGCGGTCTTTCGCCGGTAGGCGACGGGGTGAATTGCTCTATCGCGCGGCTAAATGGCGCCGGGATATGTCGCCACCGGGGTTTTCGCGGAGAGCTCCACCGGTCGCCGACACGCTCGTGCGGGTCGCGCTGGTACGCGTCTGCTAGCCGACTTGTCGCTGCGGCCGTTGAAGTTGCGGCTGTTGAAGTATCAGCCGCATCGAATGCGGGATCGGTTCATCCAGAACGTGGTCGAAGAGCGCATGCAGCGGCCCTTCGCCGTTTGTCCTGCCATCGAGGAACGCAGCGATGCTGGCATCGACCGACTGCGCCGGCGGTTCCGATTGACCACACCGGCATCGGATGTTTGCTGCCATCGCGAACGGATCCCTTGTGTAACTCATTTCTCTGACGCCAGTCTGGTTGTGACCGAACCCGACGGTTCTTGTCAAGGTGATGACACGACTCTAACAGTGTGTAACAGAGATTGTTCCGGCAAACGCGCGGGCGACGCATGCACCCTGAGCATGGAACATCCGATCGCGGCCCCGCGCGGGCGCAGATCGCCGCATCGACGCAAAGCCGGGCGGCGTCTACGCTGGTGCTGCGAAAAGGCCATCAGGAAATGGGTTGCACAGTGAAGTTCTTGATGCTTTTGGCTGCAGCCACGCTGCTCGCCGCAACGGGTGCGCCGCCGGCATATGCGGCAGAACCGCAGACGGTGAATTTCGGCACCGATTGGCAGGCTGAGGCCGAGCACGGCGGCTATTACCAGGCGATCGCCACCGGCATCTACAAGCGTTATGGGCTCGAAGTGACGCTGCGGCAGGGCGGCCCAGAGGTCAATCAGGCGCAATTGCTGGCCGCCGGCCGGCTCGATTTCGAGATCGCGACCAACTCGTTTGTCCCACTCAATCTCATTCAGCAGAAAATCCCGATGATTGCGGTAGCGGCAATCTTCCAGAAAGATCCCTCGGTCCTGATTGCGCATCCCGGGCAGGGCGATGACAGCTTTGCGGCGCTCAAGGGCAAGCCGATCATGATCGGCGCCGATACCCGGATCGGCAGCTGGATTTTCCTGAAGAAGAAATTCGGCTACACTGACGACCAGATCCGCCCCTACGCCTTTAGTGTGGCACCGTTTCTCGCCGATCCGCGGGCGATCCAGCAAGGCTATCTGACGAGCGAGCCGTTCACGATCGAGCAAGCCGGGGTAAAGCCCGTCGTATTGCTGATTGCCGATGCCGGGTATGCGAGCTACGCCTCGCTGATTGAGACTTCGGACAAGCTCGTGCACGACAACCCGGGCCTGGTGCAGCGATTTGTCGATGCCAGCATCGAGGGCTGGTACAGCTATCTCTACGGCGACCCGGCGCCGGCCAACGCGTTGATCAAGCGCGACAACCCCGAGATGACGGACGGGCTGCTGACCTATGGCCATGCCAAACTCAAGCAATACGGCATCGTCGACAGCGGCGACGCCGGGAAGGACGGCATCGGCGCAATGACCGACGCGCGGTGGCGCAATTTTTTCGAGATCATGGCAAGCGCCAGCGTCTACCCCAAAGACATGGATTACAAGGCGGCGTACACCTTGCAATTCGTGAACAAGAAAGTCGGGATGAAACCCTGAGCGCACCGGCAATTTCCGGTCCGACTTCCGCGCCGATCGTCTCGCTGCGCGGCATCACCAAGCGCTTTGCGTCGGGGGTGACGGCCCTTGACGCGATCGATCTCGATATCGGCCGCGGCGAGTTTCTGAGCTTGCTCGGACCGTCGGGCTGCGGCAAGACCACCCTGCTGCGCATCATTGCCGGGCTGAGCGAGCCGAGTTCCGGTGCGCGCCATCTGGCAGTCGATCGCGGCAATCACGGTGCGCACGCGGCCGGACGGATCGGTTTTGTTTTTCAGGACCCGACCCTGATGCCGTGGAGCACCGTGGAAGGTAATGTGCTGTTGCCGTTGCGGCTCGCCGGGCATCTCGGTGCGGCCGAGCGGGAACGCGCCGCCGCCGAATTGCGCGCTGTCGGGCTCGCCGGGTTCGAGCGCGTCTATCCCCGGCAGCTCTCGGGCGGGATGCGGATGCGGGTGTCGATCGCCCGCGCGATGGTGACCGATCCCGACCTGCTGCTGCTCGACGAGCCGTTCGCCGCCCTCGACGAGATCACCCGCATGACGCTCAACGATGATCTGTTGCGGCTGTGGGCGAGCCGCAGGGCGACGGTCGTGTTTGTTACGCACAGCGTGTTTGAATCGGTTTACCTGTCGAGCCGAATCGCGGTCATGTCGGCGCGGCCAGGACGGATCGCCACCGATCTGGTGGTCAATCTGCCGCAGCCGCGCGATCGCGGGCTGCGTACCACACCCGCTTACGCTGCGACATGCGCTGCGGTCTCGGCCCATCTCGGCCGCGCGATGGCGGCGGGGGTCTCGTGATGCGAGGGCGCGTACGGTTCTGGCGGGTCGCCGCGCCGATTGCGGTCGGCGTGGTGCTGCTCGGTCTGTGGCAGGCGATCGTAACCGTCGAAAACGTGCCGCTTTATATCCTGCCCGGGCCGATCGCGATCGCCGGCGCGTTGTGGACCGACGGCCCCAGCCTGCTGGGCTCGCTGCTCGTCACCTTGCGCATCACGCTCGCCGCGCTTGCCGCCGCCGCCATCCTCGGCGGCGCTATCGCATTGCTGTTCTCGCTGTCGCGGGTCCTGGCGCTGAGCCTCTTTCCCTATGCCGTAATCCTGCAGGTGACGCCGATCGTCGCGATTGCTCCGCTGATCATCATCTGGGTACAGGAGCCGTTTCTGGCGCTTCTGGTGTGCGCCTGGATCGTCGCCTTTTTTCCGATCGTCTCGAATACCACGATCGGGCTTAACAGCGCCGATCGCAATCTGCTGGCGTTGTTCCGCCTCTATGGCGCCACCCCGGCGCAGACCCTGCGCTATCTGAAATTGCCGACGGCATTGCCGTATTTTCTCGCCGGCTTGCGGATTTCGGGCGGGCTGGCCCTGATCGGCGCGGTCGTGGCCGAATTCGTCGCCGGCACCGGCGGCACCCAAACCGGTCTTGCCTTTCGCATTCTCGAAGCCGGCTATCGGCTCGCGATCCCGCGCCTGTTTGCGGCATTATTTCTGCTGTCGGCGACCGGTATCGCGATCTATCTGGTGATCGATTTCATCTCGCGCCTGGCGCTGCGGCGGTGGCATGAAAGCGCGCTCGACGACGCTCAGGAATGAGCGCGCGACCCTCGCATCGAGCCGCTGAGGAGGCTGCCGCCGCGGTGCGGCCGGCAGCCGCTGGATGGCGCGGGCGATCAGGCGTTCACCGGCTCGGCGAGCGGAACGCGGGTCACCTGGTGGGCTTGCAAGACCGGCAACACGTCGCGGGCAAACCGGCGGATCTGCTCGATGAACATGTCGTGCGGCAATACCCCGCGGTTGAGGCTGACCTGGACATTGTCTGCACCCGCGCTGTCGGCAGCCTCGATGATCCGCTGCACCACTTCTTCTGCGGGACCCCACGGCATTTGTTCGGCCTGGCGCTCGACATCAGCCATTGTCAGGCTGCGGAAATCCTCGCGGGAGAATTGCGCCGCCCGCCGGTTCTCCGGGCTGACGTAATCGGTTGAAGAGGCACTCGCATATCCGGTCTCGCGCTGCCGCTCGGTCTCGGTGAAATTGCCGTGGCTGAACAGAGTCTGGTTGAAATAGAGATGATGCGGCCCCATCTCGCGCACCGCCTCGGCCTTGCTCGATGCGACATAGGCGCTGATGCCGAGCGACAGATGGCCGGGGGTGATGCGATGCCCGGCGCGCTCGAGACAGCGCGCGTAATACCGGATGATGTCGTCGCGCAAGCCGCGCGAGCGGCCGAGACCGGGGGTGATCGGCAGATCGTGCCGGGCGGCGAATTCGATCGATTCCTTGCTGCCGACCACAGGCATCCAGATCGGCGGGCGCGGCTGCTGCAAGGGGCGCGGCCACAATGCCACGTCCTGATAATTCCAGAACTGGCCGCGGTAGGAAAAAACCTCCTCGCTCCAGGCGCGCGTGATGATGTCGAACGCCTCTTCAAAGCGGGCGCGTGATTGGGCTAGCGGCACGTTGTGGACCTGGTACTCGCGCGGGATGCCGCGGGCAAAACCCGAAATCAGACGGCCATTCGACATGCAGTCGAGCATCGCCAGCTCTTCAGCGAGACGGAGCGGCTCGTGCAACGGCAACAGATTGCCGTAAATCAGCAGTTTCAGGTTCCTGGTGCGCTGCGCCGCCGCCGCTGCCAGCAGGTTGGGCGAGTTCATCAGGCCGTAGGGCGAGCAGTGGTGTTCGTTGAATCCGACCCCGTCATAGCCGAGGCGGTCGAGCTCCTCCCAGGCGGCGAGATGCTCCGAATAGGTGCGCGCCGCGACTTCGGGCTTGAAATGCTCGCGTGCCAGCGGGTAGGGCAGTTCGCCGCCGGCTTTCAGATGTTCGAGTTGCTCGCCATACGCCAACAGATCAAAGACAAAAACTCTCATCCGCTCACCTCTCCGCTGGAGAGCCTAGGGACCGCCCGATAGCGGTTCAACGGGAATTCGAGTTCGAGAACCTGAAGGAGCTCTGATGCTCCGAGCAGATAGACGATTCGCCCAATCGTTTCGACCGGGTTGGTCGGCCATCCACACAGCGTGGCAACGCGACCTGGCAGCGATGGCCGTCCGCCCCAGACGCCGTCGGGATCGTCGACCTGACGGGAGCGGCTCTCCTCCGGCTCCGTCACGACGAACCGGCACTGCATCGCCCGGATCCGCCCGGCTCGTCTTTGGTCGGGCCGGGCAGGCCACGCGGCGCCGGACCAGTTCCGGTTCGCCAGGGTCCCGGTCGCCGCGATCCGCCAGTACCCGGTCATGCATAAGCCGCCACTGCCGCTTGTCGACGAACCGCTCGGCCGGCTGCGCTCCCGGCTCGGATTCCCGCGGGCAGCACGGCTGGGCGGAGGTTCAGACGAGCTTGACCCTTTAAGGTGGCGCGGCTGTTCACGTTATAATTGGGTTAATCCGATCATCTGGCGCATCGCGGGTGGGTTTCGGCGGCGCTAGCCGCCTGGGCGACCGCATAATCATGCAGGCCTTTGGGGTCCAGCGTACTGGCCAGTTTGAGCAAGTTGGCCGACTGCTGACACACTACCGCCGTCGGCATCGCGCCCTGTTTCAAAGCAATCTCGTTGGCGAGACTGGTGTCCCATGAATCAAATCGGCCCTGCGCATCGCGATAACCTTCGTGGCGGAAGTGATTTATCATGATTTTTTGATACCTGATGATCGCATCTTTATTTCTTGCGCGAAACAATCCGTAGGTTTCGTCGCGGCAAGCCGAGCTGACCACCATCAAATTGGTCTGAAACACGATTGCCTGTTCCGCTTCCTGATCGATGGCCGAATAGCAGCTGCCATCGGCGGCGAACCCCGGCTGCAACGATGCCGCCGCGAGGCACACCGCCGCGGCTGTCAAAATCCCCTTCATCGCATCCCCCAAATCAACAACTGCGACATCAGCAGCATACGGATTCACCAAGCAGTTTCAAGAGAAACCATTTTTGGCCAACACCCGTGGCCGAGTTCGCCAACAAAAAGCTGTACTTGTTTGGCTTTAAGGTGATGCGATAATCCACTAATGATTGAACTTGCCATCGCGATCGGATAAGCGCGCTGGCAGGTTTTGAATGGTGCCGCAAAATTATCTTGCCGAGTTCCGGAGTTGATGCGATTCGGGGAAGACGATGCGAGGGATCGACCGATGATCGCGCTGTTCACCGATTTCGGTCTGGCCGGACCTTATACGGGCCAAGTCAAGGCGGTGTTGGCGCGTCAGGCGCCGGGGGTTCCGGTGGTCGATTTGTTCGCCGACTTACCGGCCGGAGACCCGCAATCCGCCGCCTATTTGCTGGCGGCTTATGCCGGTTGGTTTGCCCCGCCGATCGTGCTGCTGGCAGTTGTCGACCCTGGTGTCGGAAGCATGCGGCGCGGCATCGTTATCGAGGCGGAGGGACGATTTTACGTCGGTCCGGAAAACGGGTTGTTCGAACTCGTGCTGCGTCGCGCCGCCGGGGTGCGGGCCTGGGAGATCGTGTGGCGGCCGGAATTGCTGTCAGCGAGCTTTCACGGGCGCGACCTGTTTGCTCCGGTGGCGGCGCGGCTGTCGCTGGTCGGCCCGGAGAGCACGATGCTGCGCGCCACTGAGGTCGCGCGGATGCGTGATTGGCCGGACGATTGGCCGGCCGTCGTCTATATCGACCATTTCGGCAATGCGATGACTGGGCTGCGTGCGGCATCGATCCCGCCGACAGCACGGCTCGCCGCGGGCGCCCGGGTGCTGCATCGAGCCGGCACCTTTTCCGATGTCCCGGCGGGAGAGGCGTTTTGGTACGAGAATTCCAATGGTCTCGTGGAGATTGCCGTCAATTCCGGGCGCGCCGACGCGGTTCTTGGCCTTGGCCTCGGCTCGCCGGTCGTGCTGATGGCGTGATCGACGCGTTGCCGCAATTACGGTCAACGCGGCGCCGGCGGCAACCGCCGCTGCCGACGTCGTCGCTGCAGCCGATTGAATAGACCAACACCGCCGGCGATCACGACAAAGGCGCCGAGCATCACCAGGCTGAAGTTGCGGGCAACATTGCCAAGCACCGCGCGAAAGGCGTGACCGAGAAAATATCCGACAGCGACAAAAACCGCCGCCCATAATGCCGCTGCAAGAAAATTCAGAAGCAGAAAACGTCGGCCCCGAACAGCACTCAGTCCCATCGCAAACGAAGAGAAATTGCGCACCCCGTAAATAAAACGAAATGACAGGATGAAGCCGGTATCGTAGCGCTCGAGCCAACGCAAGGCCGCATCGACGCCGCCGCGCCAGAGCGGAAAGCGGTCGAGCAATCGCGCACCGAGATGACGGCCGACCCAGAACCACGTCTGATCGCCGGCAAAGCTGCCGAGGCCGGTCGCTGTTACCAACAACAGCGGGTTCAGCAATCCCTGAGCCGCGGCAAAACCGGCAAACACGACAATCGTCTCGCCTTCGAGAAAAGTCCAAATAAAGGCGATAACATAAAACCAGTCGCCGTGGTCCGCGATCAGCTGATTAAACTCCATTCCCCAACGGGCTTCCTGCTATGCTGCGACGCGGCTGCTCCGGGCCAGCACATGCTAGAGCAGGATCGCATGAAATGGAAACAGAGCTTCCCTTTCATGCATGCATCCTGCTCTCGATACCAAGGGTGAGACCATTTCACGGACCGGATCGGAGCGCCGGGCGCTTCGATCCGATCGGATCATGGTCCCGAGTCCTGAGCCTGAAGTTCGCAAGATCACCTGCCTCGCCATCCCGACAAAGGTCGGGACCCATTCGGCTGTGGCTACCGGCCGTCGCCGGTATGGGCGAGGAAAAAATCCTGGAAACAACTTTGACGAACTTCTGAACTAGGACACTAGGTATTTCGTCGAGGTGGGTCGAGGGGGAATTGCCGATGCCGCATTCGCCGCGAGGCTGATCATGCGACCGCCGGCGCCGTCTGATAGATTGCTGGCACGGAGGCTGGGGCGATCGGGAGGAGCGATGACAGGGCTATATTTTGACCAATTTGTCGAGGGTCAAGTCTTCGAGCATGCGATGAGCCGGACCGTCACCGAGATGGACAATGTGCTGTTCAGTACATTGACGATGAACCCGCAGCCGCTGCATCTCGACGAGGAGTTTGCAAAAAAGACCGAGTTCGGCCAGCGGCTGGTGAACAGCCTGTTCACCTTGGGACTGGTGATCGGGCTCAGCGTTGGCGAGACGACGCTTGGAACAACGATCGCCAATCTCGGGATCAGCGAGGCACGTTTTCCCAAACCGGTGTTTCACGGCGACACATTGCGGGTGCGCACGATCGTGCGCTCAAAGCGCAAGAGTCAGTCGCGGCCCGATGCCGGGATTGTCGAGTTCGAGCATCAGGGGATCAATCAACGCGGCGAAACCGTGGCCGTCTGCCGCCGCGCCGGGCTGATGCGATGCGCCCCGCCGGCGCCGGAGAATTGAATGCGATCATTTCTGTTCGTTCCCGCCGACAGCGAGCGCAAGCTCGCACGCGGCCCGCAAGCCGGCGCCGATGCGCTGATCCTCGACCTCGAGGATTCGGTGGTGCCGGCGAACCGTCCTACGGCACGGATTCTCGCCCGCGGCTTTCTCGATAACACGGGTACCGCCGGGTTTCAGCGTTGGGTGCGGGTCAATCCCTTGGCATCAGGGGCTGCGCTCGACGATCTCGCCGCGGTGATGCCCGGCCGGCCCGACGGGATCTTGCTGCCCAAATGCGTGCCGGAGGATCTGCGCACGCTCGACCATTATCTCTCAGCCTTCGAGGCCGCTTCGGCCCTTGCGCCCGGCGCGGTGCGGGTCATCGCGATCGCGACCGAGACCCCGGCCGCGATGTTCGCCATCGGCAATTACGCCGGGGTGTCGCCGCGGCTTGCCGGCATCACCTGGGGTGCGGAGGATCTGGCGGCATGCATCGGCGGCAATAACCGCCGCGCCGATGGGGCCGCCAATGGGACCTATGACGATGTCTATCGGCTCGCCCGCTCGCTATGCCTGTTGGCCGCGTCGGCGGCCGGGGTGGCGCCAATCGACACGATCTACACCGATTTTCGCGACGAACCGGGGCTCGCGGCCGAGTGCGCCGCCGCCAGGCGCTCAGGCTTTACTGCCAAGATGGCGATCCATCCGGCGCAGATCGCGGTGATCAATAGCGCGTTTACCGTGAGCGAGGAGGAACTCGCCTGGGCCCGCCAGGTCGTCGCATTGTTCGCCGAAAATCCGCAGGCCGGCACGGTCGCGCTCGACGGCAAAATGGTCGACCGGCCGCATCTGACCCTGGCGCGCCGGCTGCTCGGGTTGGCACCGTGACTCTCGGCGCGTGATCCTCAGCGCGCCGCCTGTTCCAGAAACCGCTCGGCGAGCCGTGCCAGAAAACTGACGCCGACCGGGATCGCTTCGTCGTTGAAGTCGTAATGCGCGTTGTGCAGAAAGCAATCGCCCTCGCCCGGGCCGTTGCCGAGCCACAACATCGCCCCCGGCCGCTGGTTCAGCATGAACGAGAAATCCTCGCCGCCCATCGATGGCGCGATGTCGCGCAGAACCTGGTCGGGTCCGCAGATTTCGGCCGCGACCTGCGCGGCAAATTCGGTCTCGGCCGGGTGGTTGATCGTCGGCGGATACGAGCGGCGATAGCTCACCTCGGTCCGGGCGCCATGCGCCAAGGCGGCGCCGCGGGCGATGTCGCTGATGCGGCGCTCGATCGCGTCCTGCACATGCGGACGAAAGCTGCGCGCAGTGCCGCCGATATGCAGCCCGTCGGGGATCGCGTTATAGGCCGAACCACCGCGCATAAACCCGATGCTGACGACTGCCGAGTCGAGCGGATCGACGGTGCGGCTGACGATCGTCTGCAACGCCTGCACGATCTCGGCGCCGACGACAAACGGATCAGTGCCGAGATGCGGGTGCGCCGCGTGGGTGCCGTGTCCGTGAATGCGAATATCCCAGCGATCCGAGGCGGCGAGCAACGGGCCGGATTTCGCTGCGATCTGCCCGACCGGGATCCCCGGCTTGTTGTGGAGGGCAAAGACCGCGTCACACGGGAATTTGTCGAACAACCCTTCCTCGACCATGACGCGGCCGCCGCCGCCGCCTTCTTCGGCCGGTTGGAAGATCAAATGCACGGTGCCGTGGAAATTGCGCGTCAGGGCGAGATATTTGGCGGCGCCGAGCAGCATTGTCGTGTGCCCGTCATGACCGCAGGCGTGCATCTTGCCCTCGGCGGTCGAGCGGTGCGCGAATTCGTTCAGTTCCTGGATTGGCAGGGCATCCATATCGGCGCGCAGCCCGATGGCCGCCGGTGAATTGCCGCGCCTGATGGTTCCGACAACTCCGGTCCGGGCGAGCCCGCGATGAACCTCGACACCGAATTCGGCGAGTTTGGCCGCGACGAGTTCGGCGGTGCGCTCTTCGGCAAAGGCCAATTCGGGGTGGGCATGGATGTCGTGGCGCACCGCCGTCAGTTCATTCTGATATTCGGCGACTTCAGCTAAAATCGGCATCGACGGCTCCCGCTTACTTGAGAAAACCGGCCTCGATTGTCGTCGACAGCCAGGCAGGTGCAGCCGACCGGAATTTCGCACCGAAATCGAGTCGGCAAGCGCTCGCGGTTTTTGAACGACTGGGGAAGAAAGCTCTGCCCGTTCGGCCTGAGCCGTTCAACGGGTCAGGATTGCCATCACCCCGCGCTGTCGGCGACGACAGCACCACCATGTCGGGCCGCCGGTGCACGTCGCCCGGCAAACCGGCGGCGCCGATCCTCAGCCCAACGCTTTCAGCATGGATTCGGCGCTGGAGGCTTCGACCTGGCCCGGCTGTTGCTCGACATTGAGCGATTTGACGACCCCGTTGTCGACCAGCATCGAATAGCGCTTTGAGCGGATGCCGAGCCCGCCTTTTGTCAGATCGAGTTCGAGCCCGAGCGCACGGGCGAAATCGCCGCTGCCATCGGCCAGCATCGTGACTTTGCCTTCGGTCTTCTGGTCCCGTCCCCACGCACCCATCACCGCAGCGTCATTGACCGCGACACAGGCAATCTCATCGACGCCTTTCGCCCTGATCTCTGTCGCCTTGTCGACAAAACCGGGCAGATGACGCTGTGAACAGGCTGGGGTGAACGCGCCCGGCACTGCAAACAGTGCCACCTTTTTGCCGCGAAAGAACTCGTCGGTGCTGACCTCCTTGGGCCCCTCCGGGGTCACCTGCCGCAAGGTCACCGATGGCAGCTTGTCGCCGACAGTGATCGTCATGGATTGTCCTCCTTGTCAGATAACCCCGACCGCCCGCCGAGGCAGCGGTTCACGATAGCGGAGCGATAGCACAGCCGGCAGGTCCGGGCAAATGACCGCGGCTGCGGCGTCGATGGTGCCGGTTTTCTGTGCGCTCGCGCAACGAAGCCCCTATCATCAGCGTATAGCCTGCGCATCGCAACGAGGAGTATCGCATCGTGGATGGATCGCATCGGAGGGCGCTATGACATCTCTCGCCGGCCAGTTGCTGGTCGCAATGCCGCAAATGGGTGACCCGCGCTTTGCCCGATCGGTCATTTATCTGTGCTCGCATGGCGGCGAGTCGGGTGCCATGGGTTTGGTGATCAACAAGCTGCTGGGCGCGCTGACCTTAGGCGAGCTCTACGCCGAGCTCGAGATCGCGTCGGAGGCGGCCGCCAAACAGCGCCCGGTGCATTTTGGCGGCCCGGTCGAACCTGGCCGCGGCTTTGTCCTGCACACGAGCGACTATCGCGAGGCGGAGACATTGCCGGTCGCCGGCGGCATCGCAATCACTGCCACCCTCGACATCATGCGCGCCATCGGCAAGGGGGAAGGCCCGCGCCAGAGCCTGTTTGCGCTCGGTTATGCCGGCTGGGCGCCGGGGCAACTCGACGCCGAAATCCAGGCCAATGGCTGGCTCTTGGTCGCGGCCGATGAAAGCATCGTCTTCAACCCCGACCACGACAGCAAATGGCAGCGCGCACTTGCCAAGCTCGGGGTCCATCCGTCGACGCTCTCGAGCGATGCCGGCCACGCCTGATGTTTAGCGCCGTGGCGCCCTCTTCCAGTGACCTGAACCAGACGAACGGTGTCTCATGCCCGGCGGCGAGCGCCGCCCGAGGACAAATGGGGCGACGCACTCTCGATCCAGCGGTACGAGAGCAAATATCAAATTCGTATCACGAGCCGCGCCAGTCTTCGCGCAGGATCGCGAACAGCAGGTGGTCCTGCCATTTGCCGGCAATGCAGAGGAATTGCCGGGCGTAGCCTTCCTGCTGAAACCCGGTACGCGTCAACAGCGCGCGGCTCGGCACGTTGCTTGGCAGGCATGCGGCTTCGACACGGTGCAACCGCAGCCGCTCAAACGAGAAATCGAGGACCAGCGGCAGCGCCGCGGTCATAAACCCCTGTCGTGCGAAGGGTTCGCCGATCCAGTAGCCGAGACTTGCGGTCTCGGAAACCCCCCGCCGGACATTCGACAGGCCGATACCGCCGATCAGCGCGTCATCATGTGAAAAGATGAAAAAGTTGTACGCTTGGTCGGTCCGCCAATCTTCGGCATAGCGGGCGATGCGCGAGCGAAAGTTCAACCGCGACAGCGCATCGGCCGGCCAACTCGGTTCCCAGGGTTCGAGAAAGTTGCGCGACTGTCCGCGCAGGCTCGCCCAGGCATCCCAGTCGATGCGCTCGGGGGCGCGCAGATAGACACGTTCGCCGACGAGCCGGAAAGGGTCGGCGCGCGCCAGAAACAGACGAGGAAAAGATTTGCGCTGCGGGGCCATGACCGCAAAAGCCGTCACGCGGCGAGCCGCGCCCGGACCCGGTCGAAATCTTCAAGCCGGCGCAATGGCCCGAGTGCCGTCAAGGTCGGCGGCCCGCTGCGCCAGCGCGCTACGACCCGGCCGATCGCGGCCGCGTCAACCGCCTCGATGCGGCGGACAGTCTCGGCCGGATCAAACGGCGTGCCGTGGATCAACAGGTACTGCGCCAATTGTTCGCAGCGCGTCGAGGTGCTTTCGAGCGACATCAGCAGGCCGGCCTTCAACTGCGCCTTGGCGCGCGCCAGCTCGACCGCGCTGAGCCCGTCTTCGAGCTTGCGGGTCTCCTCGCACAACGCCGGGACCAGTTCGGCCGCCTCGTCTTCGCCGGTGCCGGCGTAAATGCCGAACAACCCGCCGTCGCGATAGCTGTGACCAAAACAATGGATTGTGTAGACGAGACCGCGCCGTTCGCGGATCTCCTGAAACAGCCGCGACGACATGCCGCCGCCGAACGCGGTGGTCAGCACCGAGCCGGCATAGAAATCGGGATCATCGAGGGTCAGCCCGGGAAATCCCAACACCAGGTGCAGCTGTTCGAGATCGCGCTGTTCGCGGCGCTCGCCACCGATGTAATCGGCGGGTTCGCTGGTCACCGGGCGATCCGCCGGCATGTCGCCGAGCAGCTTTTCGGCGAGTTTGGCGATGCGGTGATGGTCGAGGTTGCCGGCCGCCGCCATCACCATGCGCCGCGCCCCGTAATGCTCACCCAGATAGGCGGTAACCTCGTCACGACCAAGCCGCCGGATGATTTCCGGACGCCCGAGGACCGGCCGTCCCATCGCCTGGTCGGGATAGGCGCATTCCTGGAAGTGATCAAAGATGATGTCGTCGGGCGTGTCGTTGGCCTGACCGATCTCCTGCAGGATCACGGTGCGCTCGCGCTCGAGCTCATCGGGATCAAAGGTCGAGTGCTGCAGGATGTCGGCGAGGATATCGAGCGCCAGCGGCACGTCCTCCTTCAGCACCTTGGCGTAATAGGCCGTGCTCTCGCGCGAGGTGTAGGCGTTGAGATGCCCGCCGACCGCCTCGATCTCTTCGGCGATCGCAAGAGCGGTGCGCCGCTCGGTGCCCTTGAACGCCATGTGTTCGAGAAAATGGGCGACGCCGTTGATCTCGGCCGGTTCGTGCCGGGTGCCGACATCGACCCAGATGCCGAGCGAGACCGTATCGACGCTGTCGATACGGTCGGTCGCGATCTGCAGGCCGTTGCCCAGCCGTGAAAGCTCGATCGTCATGGGGTCCTCTCGCTGCGCCGGGCAAGGGCGCGAATGTGGCGCGTCACCGCGCCTTGATCGTTGGGTAAAATCGTGATCCGTTCGCGGCGCTCTAAGAGATCGGCGAGCGCCGCCGGCAACTCGGGACGAACCCCGGTCGCGCGTTCGACCGCGTCGGGGAATTTTGCCGGATGGGCGCAGGCGAGCGCCACCATCGGGGCGTCGCCGCGATCAGTTGTCAGCTCGGCGCGCGCCGCACCGACCGCGACCGCGGTGTGCGGATCGATCAGCCTTCCCGATCGCGCATAGGTTTCGGTGATGATCTGCATCGTTTGAGTGTCGTCGACCTTGTAAGCGGAAAACAAGCCTTGTGCCGCGCGCCACTCCGCATCCGAGCGCGGCAGGACGCCGGTGCGGCGAAAACTGGCGATCGCCGCGGCGACGGCAGCGCCGTTGCGTCCCTTGAGTTCGAACAGCAAGCGCTCGAAATTGCTCGAAACCTGGATATCCATGCTCGGGCTCAGGGACGGCTCGACCGGGGCGATCGCCATCTCGCCAGTGGCAATATAGCGAGCCAGGATATCGTTGCGATTGGTCCCAATAACCAGATGCTCGATCGGCAGACCGATATGGCGCGCGATATGACCGGCATAGACATTGCCGAAATTGCCGGTTGGCACGCTGAACGACACCCGCCGTTGTGGTCCACCGAGAGCGGCCGCGGCGGCAAAGTAATACACCGTCTGTGCGGCGATCCGCGCCCAGTTGATCGAATTGACTGCCGCAAGATTAAGCGCCTGACGCAGCTGTGCATCGGCAAACAGCGCTTTTACCAGATCCTGACAGTCGTCAAAGGTGCCTTCGATCGCGATCGCATGCGTATTTGCGCCAACGAGCGTCGTCATCTGCCGGCGCTGCACCTCGGAGACGCGGCCATATGGATAAAGGATGAAGATGTCGATCGCGGCACGATCGCGACAAGCTTCGAGTGCGGCCGATCCGGTATCGCCCGAGGTGGCGCCGATGATCGTCACCCGCTCGCCGCGACGGGCCAGTGCGGCATCGAACAATAAGCCGACCAGCTGCAGGGCGAGGTCCTTAAAGGCGAGGGTTGGCCCGTGGAACAGCTCCAACAGCCACAGCCGGTGGTCGAGCTGCACCAGCGGGGTCACCGCCGCATGGCGGAACCCGCCATAAGCCCGTTGTGTGAGCTGCGCCATCGCATCGGGCGAAAATGCGTCGCCGACAAAGAGCTGCATGATTCGCGCCGCCAGTGCGGCATAGGGTAGGGCGGCAAAGCCGCAAAGTGCATCGCGGTCGAGCACCGGCAGATGGTCGGGCACATAGAGCCCGCCATCCTCGGCGAGCCCGGCAAGCAATACCTCCTCGAACGAGCGAGTAGCGGTTTGCGGTTGAGCGGCGCGGGTGCTGAGATATCGCACGCAAAGGGTTCCTATCGGCCGCCAACCTATCGCCGCGCCGGCAGCGCCGCAATCCCGGGAATGCGAAGTCCGGCAACTCCCCGGCAGAATTACTGTTGCGTTTCGGTCCGGGGACCGCTTTCGATAGCTCGCCGGATGTCACATGCTTGGTAGCGGCCATGGATCGGCTTAAGGAACGATGAAAGCGTTGGTCGGGCTCTACCTGATTATCGGGATCGTCTTGCTGGCGATCGGATTTTTGGGTTCGGGGCCATGCGTGAACCGCAACACCGATGCGGTCAGCAATCTTGTCTTTGTCCTGACCTGGCCGGTCGGCCTCTATGCCGAGGTCTACCGTGGGCCGTACACGCTGCATGAGTGGCTGCATGCGCAGGCCTGCGCCGGCGGCGATGGCCTCGGCGCAAAAAAGATCTGACGACCTCTACGAAAGCCCGAATTCGGGGCCAGCGCTGCGACGCAATTCTTCACCGAGCGCGCTGCCGATGACCGCGGCTTCGGCCAAGCTGCCGGCGCGCCGGGCGCGCCGTTCCGCACTCCCGTCCGGCATCAACAACAATCCTTCGAGCGTCAGCCGATCGCCCTCGGTCTCGGCCAGGGCCGCGATCGGCGTGTGACATGATCCGTCGAGCACCGCCAGCATCGCGCGCTCGGCAGCGGCGCAAGCAGCACTGCGCAGATCGTGCAATGGGGCCAGCAATCGCCGCACCGCGTCGTCTGCGGTGCGGCATTCGACCGCGAGCGCGCCCTGTCCGACCGCGGGCAGCATGGTCTCGAACGACAGGATTTCGGTCGCAAGATGCGCGAGGCCAATGCGCTGCAAGCCGCACAGTGCGAGCAGGGTGGCGTCGACCTCACCGGCTTCGAGCTTGCGGATCCGGGTGTTGGCGTTGCCGCGCAACGGGACGATCTTCAGATCAGGGCGGCGCCGCAGCAATTGCGCCTGCCGCCGCAATGACGCGGTGCCGATAACCGCACCTTGCGGCAGCGCTGCCAGGCTTGCGGCTTTTGGCGACAGGAAGGCGTCGCGGGGATCATCGCGCGCCAGGACACAGGCAATCTCGACTCCGTCCGGAAGCCAAGTCTCGAGATCCTTGAGCGAATGCACCGCAAGATCGATGCGGCGGTCGAGCAAGGCCTCGTCGATTTCCTTGGCGAACAATCCTTTGCCGCCGATTTCGGCAAGCGGCCGGTCCTGTACCCGGTCGCCGGTCGTGCGAATCGTCACGATCTCGACAGCACCGGCGGCGGCGAGTTCGGGGTGGGCCATCAGCAGGCGATCGCGCACCAGCCGGGTCTGGCT
This sequence comes from Allostellaceae bacterium, assembly GCA_035509615.1. GTDB lineage: Bacteria > Pseudomonadota > Alphaproteobacteria > ATCC43930 > CGMCC-115725 > AP-15. The sequence goes on from DATJLK010000121.1 coordinate 38,346, forward strand.
CAGCGCCATCGGGCTGCCGCGGGTACCGATGCGCAACGGGTGTGGCTGGGTGCTCATGCCGATTTTCCGGCGCTGTTTGGGTCCGCTTTCAGGGTTTATCGCAAAGCCCGGCGGCTGGCTTTCCCGAATGACAAAACCGTCGGGTTTCATTCCGTCGCGCGGCGTCGCCGGCAACCGGCGATAATCCCCGGGTCGTTCAACCTGCCGATCGTCATCGCCCGGCTTGCTTGGATCGCGACGGCGCGCCGCTGGCCCTGATTCGCGCGGTGCGCCGTTGCGCTGCCTCGGACCCGGCTTGCCATCCGGGGGAAAATGCAGGGCGCTGCATCACCGGAGCCGGATTGCTATATTGAGGGAACATGTCCGATCCCGCTATCGTCGCCTCGCGCCCGACCGCGCCATCCGCAGCTTATTTCGCCACCCTCAACGAGGCGCAGCGGCGCGCGGTCGAGTCGGTTGACGGGCCGGTGCTGGTGCTGGCCGGCGCCGGCACCGGCAAGACCCGGGTGCTGACCACCCGGCTGGCTCACATCCTCGCCACCCGCCGCGCATTTCCCGCCGAATTACTCGCCGTCACCTTTACCAACAAGGCGGCGCGCGAGATGCGCGAGCGGCTCGAGGCGATGATCGGCCGTGCCGCCGACGGGTTGTGGCTTGGCACCTTTCACGCGATCGCGGCGCGCATCCTGCGCCGCCACGCCGAAGCGGTCGGGCTTAAATCGAGCTTTACGATCCTCGACACCGACGATCAGATCCGCCTTCTCAAGCAGATCCTGCAAGCTGAGAACATCGACGAGCGGCGTTGGCCGGCGCGGCTGCTGCTGGGCGTCATCCAGCGCTGGAAAGATCGCGGTCTCGGCCCCGAGAAGGTGCCGCGCGGCGACGCCGAGGGGCTCGCCGAGGGCCGCGCGATCGACCTCTACGGGCGTTATCAGGAGCGGCTCGCCACCGTCAACGCGGTCGATTTCGGCGACCTGCTGTTGCACGGTCTGGCGCTCTTTACCGGCCACCCCGACATTCTCGCCGAGTATCATCATCGCTTCCGCTATCTGCTCGTCGACGAATACCAGGATACCAACGTCGCGCAATATCTCTGGCTGCGGCTGCTGGCGCAGGCGCGGCGCAATCTCTGCTGTGTCGGCGACGACGACCAATCGATCTACAGCTGGCGGGGTGCCGAGATCGGCAACATCCTGCGCTTTGAAAGCGATTTCCCGGGTGCGACGATCATCCGGCTCGAAGAGAATTACCGCTCGACCTCGCGGATTCTCGCCGCCGCCGCCGGTATGATCGCACATAACAGCGGACGGCTCGGCAAGACTCTGTGGACCCAGGCCGATGAGGGCGACAGGGTCGTGATCCGGGGTGTGTGGGACGGCGATGAGGAGGCGCGCTGGGTCGGCGACGAGATCGAGGCATTGCAGCGCCAGGGGCACGCGTTGAGCGAGATCGCGATCCTGGTGCGCGCCAGCTTTCAGACCCGCGAATTCGAGGAACGGTTTATCGCCCTGGCGCTGCCCTATCGCGTGCTCGGCGGCCCGCGCTTTTATGAGCGCCAGGAAATCCGCGATGCGCTCGCCTATCTGCGCCTTGTCGCTCAGCCGGCCGACGATCTGGCGTTTGAGCGCATCCTGAATACACCGCGTCGAGGCATCGGCAGCTCGACCTTGCAGCAGTTGCACACCGTGGCGCGGGACGAGCGCCTGCCGTTGATCGAGGCGGCGCGCATGCTGGTGTCGGGCGACCGGGTACGGCCGGCGGCACGCAATGCGCTCGGGTTGTTTGTCGTAGCACTCGACCGCTGGCGCGCCGAAGCCGATCGCGTCTCGCACACCGATCTCGTGCAGATCGTGCTCGACGAATCGGGTTACACCACGATGTGGCAGAACGATCGCTCGCCCGACGCCGCCGGGCGTCTCGAAAACCTGAAGGAATTGGTCGTGGCGATGGCCGAGTTCGAAAATCTCGGCGGCTTTCTCGAGCATGTGAGCCTGGTCATGGACAATGCCGCCGATGCGGGCGGCGACATGGTCAATCTGATGACCCTGCACAGCGCCAAGGGGCTTGAATTCGACACAGTGTTTCTGCCGGGCTGGGAAGATGGCCTGTTTCCGAGCCAGCGGGCCATGGAGGAAGGCGGGCTTGCGGCCCTCGAAGAGGAGCGGCGCCTCGCCTATGTCGGGCTGACCCGCGCGCGGCGCCGCGGTTTTGTGTCGTTTGCCGCCAACCGCCGGATACACGGCCAATGGCAAAGTGCGATCCGCTCGCGGTTTGTCGACGAATTGCCGGCCGAGCACGTCGAGTTCATCGCCGAACCCGGTCTCGACCTACGCGCCGCCGGGTTTGGTGTCGGCTGGGGCAGCGCTGCGGTCGATGCGGCGCAAGCGCCGCCGGCGCGCCAATCGACCGGCACTCCTTGGGCAGCTGAGCGTCGCGGGCCGCTGCTCCTTAGCAGCGCACCGGCGCCGCGGCGCGGCATGGAGGTCCGCCGGGTCGGCGGCTTTTCAGTCGGCGACCGCGTCTTTCACCAGAAATTCGGCTATGGTGCGATCATCGCGGTCGAAGACAACAAGCTGGCGATCCGTTTCGAGCACGCCGGCGACAAGAACGTGCTCGACGCCTATGTCGAGCGCGCCTGACCCGCACGGCGGGCGGTGGGCCGGAGCGACCCCACTCCGGCGGCAAGCCGGCGCCGGTTGCCGCGGCACATTAGCGAATGCCGCGGCGGCATTGAGCGTCTAAGATCGGGTCGCTGATAAATCGACCAATCATCCCGGGAGAGGAAACGCGATGTTGGCCTGGCTGCGCGATCTGACCTCGCGGGAACGCCGGACGATGCTCGCCTGCTGGGGCGGCTGGACCTTGGATGGCTTCGACCAGGGACTGTACGCCTATGTCGTGCCGACGATCATCGTCGTCTGGGGCATCTCGACTGGGGTGGCCGGAACGATCGGCACCGTCACCGTCGTGACTTCGTCGTTCGGCGGCTGGTTCGCCGGCGCGCTCGCCGACCGCTTTGGTCGCGTGCGCATGCTGCAATTCGCGATCCTGTGGTATTCGGTCTTCACCTTTCTGTGCGGCTTCGCCCAGAATTTTGAGCAGCTGTTCATCCTGCGCGGTTTGCACGGGCTTGGGTTCGGTGGCGAGTGGGCCACTGGCGCGGTGCTGATGGGTGAGGTCATCCGCGACAAATATCGCGGTCGCGGCGTCGGCTTTGTTCAAACCGGCGCCGCCTTCGGGCCCGGCCTCGCAGCGCTCGTCTATGCCGGGCTCTTTGCTGTTCTGCCCGCCGCAATCGCTTGGCGAGCGCTGTTCTGGGTCGGCATCCTGCCCGGCCTCGTCGTGCTGTGGATCCGCCGCAGCATCCCGGAATCGGAGACGTACCAAGGGCGGCGCAACAGCGGCGCGCGACCCGGGATCGGCCATCTGCTCTCGGCGTTTCGCAGGCCCTATCTGTGGCTGACGATAAAAGTGTCGCTGATGGTCATGGGCGCGCAGGGTGGGGTGTGGGCCGTCGGGTTCTGGATGCCGACCTATCTGCGCACGGTGCGCCATCTGACCAATACCCACACCGGGCTCTATGTCGCGGTGCTGGCGGTGGGATCGCTGATCGGTTTCCTGTGCGGCGCCTATCTCGCCGATGCGATCGGCCGCAAGGCGACATTCATGATCTCGGCCGTCGCGTCGATCGCCATGGTGCTCATCTACCTCTACGTGCCGGTCGGCAACACCGGTCTCCTCTTCCTCGGGATCCCGTTGAACACCGCGATCCTGATGAAGTTCGCGCCGATGGGTCCGTTCATGACCGAGCTCTACCCGACCGACATTCGCGGTACCGGCCAGGGCTTCTGTTATAATGCCGGCCGGGCCATCGGCTCGGTATTCATGACCGCGATCGGCTTTGCGACGGTGGTCATGCCGCTGGGTACGGCGATCGCGCTGTTCTCGACCCTGGCCCATGCGCTGATGATCGTGATGCTGCTGCTGTTGCCGGAGACGCGCGGCCGCGCCATCGCCAGCCTCGAGCCCGAAGCGGCGGGTGCGGCGGCCTATCCGTCGCGCTCGGTCGGCGGCCGCGGTCAGCCCGGGCGAGCCTGACATTCCAGGCTTCTTGACCGGCTGACGACCAGGCGAGGATGATCGGTCATGGCGGTAGCGGGGGAACCGGAAGCCATTGCGCGAATAGCGGCAGCCGTCCCGGCCACGTCTTTGACGGTCGCCCGCCCCGACCGGTCTGAGCGGCCGCATCACCGGCATCGCCACGACCTTTCAACCCAACCCCCGCAAGAAGACTTGAAATGAACCAGCCGAAACGCGCGGTAGGCTGCAATAAACGCGACTTCCTTGCCGCATGGGGACGCGGCGAGGCAGGGCCGGTTCCGTGTGATGGATGCACCGCCTGTTGCTATTACCCTGGCATCGTCATAGACGAGAAGCGTGATCGCCGAAACCTGCCTCACCTGCTGACCGAGCGGGACCCCGACGGCAAGCTGGTGCTTCGACAGCGTTCGGATGGAGCCTGCATTCACCTCGGCGCGCAGGGCTGCACCGTCTATCAGCACCGCCCGGCGATTTGCCGCGGCTTCGACTGCCGCCTCCTTGCGGCGATGGGCTTGGTCGAGCGCTGCGGTCCCAATCGGCAAATACCGGATTGGGAGTTCGCCGGTGCCATCAGCGAGACGACGCCCTGAACTCCGCGAGATCAAGCTTTTGGTTGGCCACACTCCGAAGTCCACCGGCGTGCGCGTATTCGTCGACGCCGTAGCCGGTCGTCGCTACCCAATGCCCGGGTTGCGCCAGCGATACCGCGCGGGTCTGGGCAGCAACCGCACCGGCCAGCAACACAACCGCGGCCAAGACAGCCAGCAGATACCTGCTCATTGCGATTTCGATCCGCGACAACAGTAGCAGCCGCGGCTGCTACTGTTGGTTGGTGGTCGTGGTATGCGTGGTCGTATCGCCGCCCCACGGGCTCGTGGTTGTCGTCGTCTGGGTTTCGGAACTGCCCGCGACTCCTTCCTGGTAGGTGTTTTTCTGGGTGACCGGGTTCCCGTAAGCGTCCACTCCATGGGTCGTCGTGGTGGTCGACGACGAACCTGGAACCGGGACGGGTGCGGGCGCCACTGGTGTTGTTATTGTCCCTGGAGGGGGTGGGATTACCGGTACCCCGGGCGGCGGCGGTGCCGGAGGATAGGTCTGCGCGGACGCGACGCCCGCCATCATAACGACAGCCGCCACACCGGCGAGTAGGAGCTTCGTCATTGAATGTCGTTCCTGCTGTTGCACTACTCGCGTAAACCGCTCGCAGTTTGTCGCGGTTCCGCGGCGCGGTGGCTCAAGTCGCTATCGGGCCCACTCTGTCGCGCGCGATCTGCAGCCGCGTCCGGCATTCGCGCGTTCAACCTCGCAGGTGATTGCGATATCGGCTCGAAGCGGGCGTCCGCGAGCCGATATCGACGCTCGCGATGGCGCATGAAGGTCGTCGACAAGCGCCAGACTCAAGGGGATGATAGAGGGCGACGGATCGGGCCGCGGTTTCGATCTCGCCGGTCTGCGCGCCCCGCGCCGCGTCCGATCATCGCCTGCCGGGGAGTGCATGGCCTGTCGGGAGTGCATGGAAGGTGTTGTCGTCGACACCAACGTGTTTGTCGCGGCCGGATTTAATCCGCGCAGCGCCTCTGCGCTGGTTTTCGCGAAAATCCGCGGAGGGCGCCTCGGCTTGATTTGGAACGAGCCGACCCGGCGCGAGACCGAGAAGATCCTGCGCCGGATACCGCGCCTGAACTGGAACGACTTCGCCGATCTGTTTCGGTCGGAAGGAGAATTCGACGGACCTGTCGACCCTGACGCCTTCATGCTTGTCGCCGATCCGGACGATCGAAAATTCGCAGCGTTGAGCGCGGCGGCCAACCGGCCACTGGTCACCAGCGATCGTCATCTGCTCTTGCAACGTCATGCGATCGGGATCGAGGTCCTTACCCCGGGCGAGTTCCTGGCCGGTTGTCGCGGTCATGAACTGGATGCCGTCGGATGCGAACGAGATTGCGGCCGGGCTCAGCCTGGTCAAAGCCGCCCGAGGGATGGCAAATGACAATAGGCCCTAACGCCGGGACATCCGGTGACACAGATATTTTTCTGTGCCGGTCATATTCGGGTTTCATCAGCCGCAAGCGGCAAAGCCCAGAGGCTGGCGCCGAAATTGACGACCTGCCGGGCACGGCGCAGGGTTTGCGGCCTGGCGAAGCGATCGAGAACCATCGTCAGCTTGGCGTCGTCGGTGACGTGCCGTAGCAGGGAAAGGAGTCTTCCATGACCATCTATCGCAAGTCCGAAGAGGCAATCGCTGCGCTCACCCCGGAGCAGTATCGCGTCACCCAGCAAAGCGCCACCGAACGTCCCGGCACCGGCGCGCTCCTGCATAACAAGGAGCCCGGCATCTATGTCGACATCGTTTCAGGCGAGCCGCTGTTCGCCAGTTCGGACAAGTACGAATCCGGCTGTGGCTGGCCGAGCTTCACCAAGCCGATCGAGCCGGCCAATGTGGCGGAATTTGGCGACACATCGCATGGCATGGTCCGCACCGAAGTGCGCTCGAAACACGCTGATAGCCATCTCGGTCACGTGTTCAATGATGGCCCGCGCGATCGAGGCGGCCTGAGATATTGCATCAACTCGGCCTCGCTTCGTTTCGTGCACCGCAACGACATGGAGGCCGCAGGCTATGGCGCCTATCTGCCACAAGTGGAGGAGGTGAAATGACTACAGAACGCGCTGTTCTCGCTGGCGGTTGCTTCTGGGGCATGCAGGACTTGATCCGTAAGCAGAAGGGCGTCATCTCGACAAGGGTCGGCTATACCGGCGGCGACGTGCGCAATGCAACCTATCGCAATCACGGGACCCACGCCGAAGCAATCGAGATCCTCTTCGATCCGGCGGTGATATCCTATCGCACCCTCCTGGAGTTTTTCTTCCAGATCCACGACCCGACGACAGTCAATCGGCAGGGCAATGACATCGGGACGAGCTATCGCTCAGCGATTTTCTACACGAGCGAGGATCAGAAAATGACGGCCATGGACACTATTGGCGACGTCAATGCCTCCGGCTTGTGGCCGGGCAAGGTCGTGACTGAGGTCGTCCCTGCCGGCGAGTTCTGGCAAGCCGAGCCCGAACATCAGGACTATCTGGAGCGTATTCCCGGCGGCTACACCTGCCACTTCGTCCGGCCGGGGTGGAAATTGCCTCGGCGCGCGGAGGCCGTCTGACCGACCTGTCCTGACCCGGCGGATCTGCGCTGAACATTCGCACCGCTTCGCCGGCTGTGGCTGGCGTAGCTTGGCCGACGACGGCGCGTCGGCGACAAGTACGAACCCAAGCGCCGCCATCGGGCATTTGCGATCGCCTGTCGCGGGCCAGTCACGAGAGTGCGAGAGCCAAGGTCAGAGGGCGTTGACGCCGTCGTCGAAAAAGAGATCCAGCTATCCGCCGGCGCCGCCGCGGCTTATTCGTTGGATGTGAACGAGACAGATAATTCCGCTCGGCCATCCTTTTGTCACCCCCGCTTGTGACTCCCGCGTTGCTGGCGAAAAGCGGGGGTCCAGAGCCGGCCCTGGCAGGCAGGATGTCTGCTGCTCTGGCTGCCGGCTTTCGCGGACATGACGAGAGGAGATATGCGTACCAAGGGCGCGCTCGCTAGCGTGGCCGTACCCGGACGAAATCTGCCGCGGGCTGCCCGAGCCATTGGGTTAACAGCATGACGCGCCCTTCTGCCACGGGACGCCGACCCGACCATATTTCCGCTCCACCCCAGACTCCTGTCCGGACTCTCCCAAGGCCGGGGAGGATACGCAGGAAGCTCGTTAAGTTTATGATCGTTTATTATACCTGATTAAAATACGCGGATTATTGGTTTCTTCCAGTGGCTTGATTTCGAGGAACGCCAATCGGCTGTTTTCGTTTTAATTGCAGTCATGGACGGCCGCCAGCATGGACAGCGCCTTGCCTGTTTGAAATGGAGATCGCAAAAATGGCGGAAATGCGCCCTTTGGCGGTGGTGACCGGCGCCTCCACCGGCATAGCCTTCGAGTTGGCGAAGCAATGCGCCCAGAACGGGTTTGATCTGCTGATCGCCGCGGATGAGCCAGCGGTGCATGAGGCGGCGGAAATCCTCAAACGACATGATATCGCCGTCGCGGCTGTCGAGGCCGATTTGGCCACGACGCATGGCGTCGACCGTCTCTATAGTCGACCGTCTCTATATACGAGCGTATCCAGGAACTGACGCATGGCCGCGGCGCGGATGCCTGCATCGATGCGGTAGGCATCGAAGCCGACGCCCGCGCCAGTCTCGACCCGCGTTGGGACCGCATCAAGGTCGCCACCTTTATGGGCACCGACCGGCTGCATGTGCTGCGTCAGGCGATCCAGTGCTGCCGCAATTTCGGCACCGTGTCGCTTATCGGCGTCTATGGCGGCTTGCTCGACAAGATCCCGATGGGCTCGGCGATCAATCGCGGCCTTACCTTCCGCATGGCTCAAACTCCGGTGCAGCGCTATCTGCCACAGCTCCTGGGGCGCATCCAGAAAGGTCAGATCGATCCATCCTTTATTATCACCCACCGCGCATCCCTTAAAGAGGGACCAGAACTCTACAAGACCTTTCGGGACAAAAAGGATGGCTGCATCAAGGTGGTGATGAAGCCATGACTTCTTGCATCCAGCGTGATCTTCAACCGATGTGATCTTCAACCGAAATCAAAAGCACGCACCCTTTGCTCAATCCGGACGGGGGCCGCGGCTGCAGAGACCGGCGCGAGAAATAGACGGCGTCGCGGCTTCCCTGACCTGAACTGGCGCTGCGAAAGTTTCATTGCTTGCAGCAACGGCGCGAACTGCCGGCGTTGTTTGGCGTTCGCTTGGCAGACCACCGGTTTAATGGAGACGCTCCGATGGACGACTTTCCCCGCCCACCCTTTGCGCCGCAACAGCAACCGATCCCCGGCGCGACCGAGGCAATGAGCCCCCGGCCTGATCATGGCGAACAGAGCTATCGAGGGTCCGGCCGCCTGCGCGACAAGAAAGTACTGATAACAGGTGGAGATTCCGGCATCGGTCGGGCTGTGGCACTCGCCTTCGCGCGCGAGGGAGCGGACCTTCTTGTCTCTTATCTCAATGAACATCAGGATGCCGAGGAAACGCGGCGATTGGTGGTAGAAGCCGGACGCCAGTGCCTGTTGGCGCCCGGCGACATCGGTGAGGCCGCTCACTGCCGCGCGCTGGTTGACAAGGCGGTGCAGGCGTTCGGCCGCATCGACGTCCTCGTCAACAACGCCGCGCATCAAATGAGCTTCAGCGCGCCAGAGGAGATTTCCGACGAGGAATGGGAACGCACCTTCAAAGTCAATATTTCGGCGATGTTTTACCTGGTGAAGGCCGCCACTCCCCATATGCCGCCGGGAAGCGCGATCATCAACACCGCCTCGGTCAATGCCGATAGCCCCAGCCCGCATCTTCTGGCGTATGCAACGACTAAGGGGGCGATCCAGAACTTCACCGGCGGGCTCGCTCAGCTGCTGGCTGACAGCGGTATTCGCGTCAACGCCGTGGCGCCGGGGCCAGTGTGGACGCCGCTGATTCCCTCGACGATGCCAGCCGACGCGGTCGCGCATTTCGGCGAGAAATATCCGATCAGGCGGCCGGCCCAGCCTCGGGAGCTGGCGCCCATCTATGTGATGCTTGCGAGCGACGAGGCAAGCTATGTCTCCGGCACCATGGTCGGTGTTACCGGCGGCAAACCGATCCTCTAGTCAAGCTGGGCAGTCATTGTCGGGGCTTCTCCAGATAGTCCGCAGGGGAGGGGGAGACCAGTCTGGGCACGCCTTGGTACTGGCGCCAATGCCGGCGCCGCTTGTCCGCTCATTGCCATTGTAGAAAATTAAACAACCCGGTGCGGAGTTTGTCTTGAGGAGTTAATATCTCTCGCCCAGTGCTGACCACAGTCGAGTGGTTCAGCAGCCAATCGAGCAGTGCCGGGGTCGATACCGGATCGCCGAAAAAACTGATCCCACGACCCAAAGGTCAGGTTTGATCAAAGGTCAGGTTTGAGGTCCGGATCCAGTAGCACATTCAGTTCTTTTGTCGCCGTCAGCGGTGATCGGCAAAAACGGCTAGAAAAGTCGGTGCGGGTGCGTGAAGGTTTCAAACCCATCGTCGCGTGCTACTGCGATCAGAGTGATGCCGGCGGCGTCCGCCATGCGCAGGGCCAATGTGGTCGGCGCGGAAATTGCGGCCAAGATCGCCGCGCCCAGCGAGGCGGCCTTTTGCACCATTTCGACCGAGACCCGGCTGGTCAGCAACACAGCACCTTCGATCCCGGCCCGCCCGCCCGCAGCGACCGCGCCGGTCAGCTTGTCGAGCGCATTGTGACGGCCGACATCCTCGCGCACGGCAACGATGCCGTCATCAGGCGTCCAAAACGCGGCTGCATGCACCGCGCCGGTCAGGCGATTCAACGTTTGCCACGCCGGCAGCATTTTCATAGCGCCATAGATGGCAGTCGCCGATGCTCGAATACCCCCGGTTACCGCGCGCGGCCGTCGTACGGCTTGGGCCAGGCTTTCGAGACCGCAGAGACCGCATCCGCTCGGACCCGAGAGATAGCGTCGACGCTGCCAGAACGCATCGGCTGGGCCATTCGCCAAGTCCATGCGTAACAGGATCCCATCATCCGTCCGGATGATGTCGAGCTCCTCGATTTCATCGGGCGAGCGGATCACGCCCTCGTTGAGACTGAAGCCGACTGCGAAATCTTCCAGATCAGCCGGAGACGCCATCATCACCGCATAGCTTATTCCCGCATAGGCGAACGCCACGGGTGTCTCCTCGGCGACAACGCGCGTTGGCGTCGCACCATCTGCCGAGCTGTATCGCCAGATCCATCGCTGTATATGACGGAAAGCCGGCGGACCGGGATCACCGGCCAGCGCGCTCATCGGGCCAGCCTTTGGCGGCGAGCCTGAATGACGATGCCGGCAGCAACGCCTGCTGCCAGGGCGATCACAGCTGCCTTGACCGGCTGCATCTTCGCGGCGGTCAGCGCCAGGCCGGCGAGCTTTGTCACGTCGCGCCCCATGTCGGACAGCGGATGACCGGAGGCCAGGTCCGATGGTGGCGGGGGCTGTTCGAGCACCATCGCGTCTTTGACAATGCGGACCGGCACCGACTTGGCCGCCGGCACTTTGGCGCGCTCGGCGTAGTGCCAGAGCGGTACCAGCACATTGCACTCCGGGTAGTACCCGGCACAGCAGCCTTCAGGGATGTCGTAGGCAAGCACCGTCAGCCCGTCGAGGCGCCGATCGACGCCGTCGGTCGCCACGGTAACGAGGCTCACCCGATCGCCGTCGCGCAGCTCCCGTCGGTCGATGTCATTGCGGTGCATCAGCACCACCATGCGGGTGCCGTGGATGCCGCGAAAACGATCGTGGTAGCCATAGATGGTCGTGTTGAACTGATCGTTGCTGCGCAAGGTGATCAGCCGCAGCACGTCATGATCGACCGGTACGGTATCGGGATCGGTTTCAAGATCGCGCGGCGCGATAAAATTCGCCCTGCCGGTCTCGGTCTTCCACTCGCGGTGCCGCGCCGCCAGATGCCGGTGGAACCCGCCCGGCTGCCACATCCGGGCATTAAAGTCGTGGAAGTTTTCGGGATAGGTCTGCGCGATGGCATCGCGCACCTTGCCGTAATCGGCTACCCAGGCGTCCCAGTCGAGGCGCGGATTGGCGGACAAGGTGGCCTTGGCGATGCCCGCGACGATTGCCGGCTCAGACCGCAGGTGCGGACTTGCCGGGGGCTGCATGCCGAGCGAGCCGTGGATGCAGCTGGTGCTGTCCTCCATGGTCACCGCTTGCGGGCCGCTCGCCTGCTGGTCCCGCTCGATGCGGCCAAGACAGGGCAGCAGATAAGCGCTCGCGCCATGGATCAAATGGCTGCGGTTGAGCTTGGTCGCGATCTGCACTGTGAGCTGCAGCCTGCGCCAGGCGGGCTCGATGCGGCTGCGCTCCGGAACGGCACGCACAAAATTCCCGCCGAGCCCAATAAAGGCGTGGATGTTGCTCGAAAGGATCTGTTCGCACACCTCGACCGTGTTCAGACCCTTCCCACGCGGCGCCTTAAAGCTGAATTGCCGCTCCAGTTTGTCGAGCGGCACCAGTTCGGGCTTCTCGGTGATGCCGACGGTGCGCTGGCCCTGCACGTTGGAATGGCCGCGCACCGGACAGATGCCGGCGCCGGGCTTGCCGATATTGCCCCGCAGCAGCAGCAGGTTGACCAGCATCTGCACGGCTTCGACACCTCTGCGGTGCTGGGTCAGCCCCATGCCGTAAATACCGATGACCTTGTCGGCATGGGCATAGGCAGTGGCGGCCGCCTCCAGGGCACCCCGGGTCAGACCGGAGCGCTGTTCCAGCTCGCGCCATTCGAAGCCGCGGGCAGCATCGGCGAATGCTGCGAAGCCGTGAGTGTGACGTTCGATGAAAGCCTGATCCAGCAGCCGCCGGCCGCCATCGTCTCTGGCGCCGTCATCCGCTTCGATTAACGCCTTGCACAGGCCGTAAAGCGCGGCGATGTCGCCGCCCGCCTTCACCTGATGGTACTGCGAGCTGATCGCAGTGGCGGTGCCAGTCAGCATTTCACCGGGCGCTTGCGGGTTGACGAACTCGACGAGTCCGCGTTCGCGCAACGGGTTGAAGGTGACAATCGGCACGCCACGGCGGACCGCGTCCTGCAAATCGTGCAGCATGCGCGGGCTACTGGTGCCGACGTTCTGACCGAAAAAGAAAATGCAGTCCGTCTTCGCGAAATCCTCCAGCGTCACTGTGCCAACCGGCACGCCGATGCTCTCGGGCAGCGCCACAGAGGTGCTTTCGTGGCACATGTTCGAACTGTCGGGGAGGTTGTTGGTGCCGTAAAGCCGCGCCAACAGCGCGTACATGTAGGCAGCCTCCAGCGAGGCTCTGCCCGAGGTGTAGAACACCACCGATTTGGGATCGAGCTCCTTCAACTGCTCGCCGATCGCCTGAAACGCCTCGTCCCATTCGACCGGAACATAGCGGTCCGTCCGGGGTTCCCAGCGCATTGGACGGACCAGCCGACCGCTCTCCTCCAGATCATGGTCGGCCCAGGTTTCGAGCTCCCGCAATGTGTGGCTGGCGAAAAATCCATCATCGGCGCGCCGCGAGGTGATCTCCCAGGTCGTCGCTTTCGCGCCGTTCTCGCAAAACTCGAACACATGCGGGTCGGCGGGCTTGGCCCAGGCGCAGCTGACACAGGCAAAGCCGTTCGGCTTGTTCTGCCGCAGCAGCGCTGGCGGCGCGCTGGCAATGACGCGCTCGCGGGTGATCGCTCGCGACAGCGATCTGACCGATCCCCAGCCACCGGCGGGGGCGTCGTAAGGTTGGGCACGAGGAGGCCTATGTGTCCGGGCGGAGATCGTCGTCTGTTCGAGTTCTGCGGCCATGCCGTGCCTCCAGTCGTTGCACCATCAACGCCGCAGTCACCGGTCCGCTCCCGATAGGGTCGCGCGGCCAGGCGCGCCCCACTAGCCGGAGGTCAAAAAAGGTGGCGGCGCACTCGATGACCGGGTAATTTTGGCATCAGGGGAAATGCTTGAGGGATAGGGGATGCGGGGGTTCGCAGTGCTTGCCCTATTGGGGCTGGCGGCATGCGCGACGGCGGTGGATTCGACCGCGAGCGTGCCGTCGATCGTCCAAGACTGGCAGACGCCAACCGGTCAGAGGCCGACCAGGGCCGAGTTGGCCGCGCTGGTCGCAGCCTGCCAGGACAAGGTCAAGACCACGACCGACAATGGCCCGATGGATGGCTGCCTCGCCGATCTTGGTCTGCGCCGCAGCGAATAAGGTGCCTTCGAGGGGGTGGATCGAAAAGGTCTGCGCCGGAGGAAATGTGATGACCGACACATGCCCGTTTGATCCTGCCTTGTTTCGCGATGACGCGATCGATCACGATACCGCAAAACTGAACGAGCAAATGATCAGCCTGCTGACCGGCCAGCCGGAATGGTGGATTATCGGCGCCGCGGCGATGCGGGCGGCGCGCCGGCGCGGCGAGGGGCCGTTCCCGGCCCCGATCATGTCGGCCCGGGCCCGGACAATCGTGATTCGCGGCAAGGACGGGAATGAAATCGGATTGCGCGTGATCGAACCGACGCAGCCACCGCGTGGGATTTACCTGCATCTGCACGGCGGCGGGTGGGTTCTCGGCGGCGCCGACATGCAGGATCCGATGCTCGAACGGATCGCTGACAACACCGGGCAAGCGGTCGTCGCCCCGGAATATCGTTTGGCGCCGGAATATCCCTACCCGGCGGGTCCGGACGATTGCGAAACGGCGGCGGTCTGGCTCGTCGAGAACGGCGACAAGGCGTTCGGCACCGACGTGCTGACGATCGGCGGCGAGTCGGCGGGCGGCCACTTGACCGCGGTGACAATCCTGCGCATGCGCGATCGTCACGGCTTTACCGGTTTTCGTGGTGCCAACATCGTCTATGGCGCGTTCGATCTCGGCATGACACCAAGCCAGCGTCTCTTCGGCGACACCCGGCTGGTGCTGCGGACGATCGATATGCAGCAGTTTTACAACGCGTTCCTGCCGACGGTGAGCGACCGCCGCGCCCCCGACATCTCCCCGCTCTATGCCGACCTGCGCAATCTATGCCCGGCGCTGTTTAGCGCCGGAACCAGGGATGCGCTGCTGGACGATACGTTGTTCATGCATGCGCGCTGGATCGCGGCGGGAAACGAGGCGGAGATCGCGATTTATCCCGGCGGCGCGCACGGGTTTACGCTGTTCCCGAATGCTCTGTCGAAAGCGGCAACGATGCGGATGGACGCTTTCCTGAACCGCGTCCTCAGCTAGGCAGCCGGGCCTGGCCCGAACGGCGGCCTCAAAGCAGATCCGGCGATCGCGCTCAGCACCATGTCCATGGGCTGGCCCCCCTTCCTCGCAGTGCAAGAGAGGGCCGACCCCTGGACGACGATCCGGGGGTCGGCGGGCGGAGGGGCCGCAGGGCGCGGTGCGCGCGGAAGCTATTCCGCCGCCCGCGGCATCTCTTTGAGGTCGGTCGAATAGCGCAAATGCACCGGGGCGTTCACCTCGAACGGGTCCTTCAGCCCCAATTCCTTGCCGATCTCGCGCATCGCCGGCATGACTTCCTGCCCCAAGAGGCGAATGCAGGTCCGGGCGTCCTCGTTGCTGACATTCCCGTCATTGCCCCACAGCCCGTAGATGCTGGGCCGCGTCTCTTCGAGCACCCGGCGCAGCTTCGGGATCACCGTCTTGGGCGTGCCGAAGATGACCCGACCATCGGCAACCTGCTTTTCAAAGGTCGGGCGGCCGCGCGGACTCTCGGCCCGCCCGACCGCGAATTCGACAAATTGACGGCGATGATCGGGCGAGGAATAGCCCGAAGGGCTCGACCATACCGGATGCGCCAGGCCGGTGAACTCGCCCTGCATCCACAGGAACTGGCGGGCGTTCTTTTCGGCTTTCTCTTCGCTGTCCGAGACATGGACCTGCTGCAGATAACCGCGGTTCTCGGGGCCGGCTTCATAGCCCACCTCGCGCGCGACCTCGTCATAAACCTTCCAGATGTTCTTGGTCGCCTCGATCGAGGTGTTGAGCGCAATGTAGGGGTAGCGCTGCTTGGCTGCCCAGATGATCGTCTCTTTACTCAAAACGCCGGGGATCCACACCCGCGGATACGGCTTTTGCAGCGGGACCGCCCATGGGTTGACGACGCGGTGCTGGTAATGCGTCCCTTCCCAGCGGAACGGGCCCTCGCGCGTCCAGGCGGCGGTGACGAGATCATGCGCCTCCTCGAAGCGCTCGCGGTTGTAGGCCGGGCTGACCCCGGTCGCGAGCTGCTCCTGCCCGCCGCCGCGGACAAAACCCGAAACCAACCGCCCTTTTGAGATCATGTCGATCATCGCCAGCTCTTCGGCGAGCCGTACCGGGTTCTCAGCCAAGGGCAGCGGGTTGCCGAGCAGCACGATCTTTGCCTTTTTCGTGACCGCGGCGAGGATCGAGGCAAAAATGTTGCATTTCGACTGCATGCAGAACGGCGCATTGTGATGCTCGTTCAGCATGAAGCCTTCGACGCCCATCTCTTCAGCGTAGATGTATTGCTCAAGGTATTCGTTATAGAGCCGGCTGGCAGCTACCGGATCGTAATATTTGTTCGAGAACATCAGCGCGGTGGCGCCAAATTCCAGCCCGATATCGGCCGGATAGGCGGACATCGGCTGCTCGGTAAAATACATCACATGCATGATTTCCTCCTGTTCCGATTGCGATTTCTCTGGGCGCTGCGATCCGCCGGGGCAGGCTACGCAAACCTCAATTTTCGGCGATAAAGCCGCCGATCAGCCGGGACAGCACCTCGGGCTGCTCCATCTCGGCGCAATGCCCGGCGCCACGCACCACCTCGAAGCGCGCGTGCGGCAAGGCGGCGGCATAGAGTTCGCCGGCACTGCGCGGCACGATCTTGTCGTCATCGCCCCAAACCACCAGCGCCGGCGCTTTCACCCCGCCGAGCAGATGTGGCAGGGTTTGGCTGTACATGTACGGCTTCCAGGCGATGCGAAAGCACATCTCGCGGCAGATATCCCAATCGACGAGCTGGTCGGTACTGACATCGCCATAGACGCGAGCAAACGCCGCCGGGTCATGAAATCCGGCCTGCGCATAGTCGATATAGCTGACGATCGCCTGGTCGAAGATGTCGCCGTCGGGCGGCTTCAGCCCCATCGCCCCGACCAGCGCCAGCCGATGCAGGCGATCGGGTGCCATCGTCGCCATCTCGGCCGCGATCCAGCCGCCAAAGCCGAGCCCGACCAGCGAGGGCCGCTCGATCCCGAGATCGGACAGCAGCCATTGGTACATCACCGCGACGTCACGCACGCTGCGCAACCATTGCGGCCGCTCCGACTTGCCATAACCCGGATGATGCGGCACGAGAACGTCAAACCGGCCGGCCAGCGCATCATAGAAATCGAGCCGCTCCGGGCTGCCGATATCGTGATGCAACACCAAGACCGGACGCCCGCGGCCGGCACGCGACAGATGGAGCTTGACCCCGGCTATTTCGACCTGATGCTCGGCCCAATCCATGTCTGCCCCCTGCGATGTTCACCCGACCCTGAGACTAATCCTTCGGCAAAGCAGGCCGCAACCAACCGTTTGATCATTACAGGGTTGCGGATTGATAAGCTAGGAGATCATCAGCGTGCTTATGGGATGGGATGTCCGGTCGTGTGGGAGGGAGATGACCGGTCACGATTCCTTCTTGTCGGCCATTTGCCTCGTCAATTGATGGAGAAAACAATGCTGGTCGTCACCACCGGAAACATCCCGGGCTAGCGGATCAGCGAAGTAGTGGAGGCGCGCCGGCAGGCAATGCTACACCGCATTGTAAACGCGTGGTTCCAGGGTTACCGGCGCGGCGGCTCCGCTTCACCCCGCACCAGGAGCTCGGGCCATGGTGCGATATGCTGGCATGGCCGCGCGCAGCCCGCTAACATCGCTCCGACGTCCCCGTAGCTCAGCCGGATAGAGCAACAGTTTCCTAAACTGTGGGTCGCGTGTTCGAGTCACGCCGGGGACGCCATTATAAGCAACGGGTCGCGGTCACAAAAACGACATGGCAAGCCGACCGAGGCCGGATGGCGCAAGCGGGGTCGGCTCACCTCCACCGCGATAATCATGGCAGATGCGAAGGTTTTATTTGGCCCGTGCCGCACAAGTTTGAGCGCGCGGCGTTGCTCAACAAGGGTCGCCGACGACCGCAGACCGACCGCGATACCTGGATGC
>DATJLK010000122.1:0-21562 GCA_035509615.1 Allostellaceae bacterium
GTTTCTGACCGCCGACGACATCGCCAAACCCGGGCTCGAAGGGGCGAAATTCTGCTGCAGCCCGCCGCCGCGCGACCATGCCGCCCAGGAGGCGGTGTGGGCCGGGCTCAAAAACGGCACCTTCCAGGTGTTTTCGTCGGACCACGCCCCCTATCGCTTCGACGCCTCGGGCAAGCTGCCGCACGGCGAGCGGACGACGTTCAAGGACATCGCCAATGGCGTGCCGGGCATCGAATTGCGCCTGCCGCTGCTGTTTTCTGAGGGGGTTGGTCAGGGTCGGCTCGACCTCAACCAATTTGTTGCGTTGACCGCGACCAATCACGCCAAGCTTTATGGGCTTTATCCGAGGAAAGGCACGATCGCGGTCGGCAGCGACGCCGACCTCGCGATCTGGGACCCGGACCGCGAGACCGCGATCACCGCCGGCATGCTGCACGACAATGTCGGCTACACCCCCTATGAAGGCCGCAAATTGCGTGGCTGGCCGATCACCGTGCTGAGCCGCGGCCGCATCGTCGTTGACGATGGGACGCTCGCCGCCGCGCGCGGCAGCGGCGTCTTTCAGCCATGCGCCTTGTCCGAAGCCGCCAAGCCGCTGGAACGGCCGACACCGGAACTTGCCCTTGCCGCCGCCGAAGGCGGTGCCCTCGTCTAAGCTTTGCCCGGTGGTGCCGATGGCATGATCAGATGAAACTCGATCAAACCATCGAGATGGCCTATCCCGAGACCGGTATTCTGCTGTTTTATTGGGCAAACTCGACCGTCATTCGGGCGGAGGTCGGTTTTGTCCGGGGAGCAGCCCAGCCATGACCCGCATTGCCTGAAGGCGGAATCGCTTCACGCAGAGGTCGCAGCGGAGGTGGCTATGAGATCATTCTATGCAAGACTGGACAGCAGAAGTCCCTACGTCCTCAGCATCCTGCGCATAGTCGCCGCGCTGCTGTTCATGCAGCATGGCTTCCAAAAATACTTTGCCTTTCCATCCGCTGGACCACATATGAGGCCAATTCTCTATGCGCAGGGGATAATAGAGATCGGCGGAGGCATTTTGCTGCTGTTTGGCGTCTATACGCGGGTAGTGGCCTTTATCCTCGCCGGCGACATGGCGGTCGCCTATTTCATGGCACATGCACCGCGTTCTTTTTTTCCCGCGGTGAATGGCGGGGACGCAGCAGTGCTGTACTGCTTCGTCTTTCTCTACATCTTCTTCGCCGGGGGCGGTCCCTGGAGTCTCGATCGCATCTTCCTGAGACAGGATTAGTTTAGCCGCTGGCCAAGTGGCATTGCCGGCAGAATCTGTTGCTGCCGGGCAGCAACAGATTCTCGCCGCCTGATGCGCCGATCAGTGATGGCGGCTTAAACGCGCCGGCTTGAACCGGTCGGGGGCGCCGGGTGAGCGGGAGAAACCTGCATCAGGCGGTCCAGCGCAGGATTGCCGCGGCAACGTCGTCGGGCTGGTCGAGTTCGGCGAGATGGCCGGCGCCGGGTATGGTCACGATCTCCGTCCGGCCAGAGATCGCGCCGGCAAAGCGATCGGCGTAGCTTTTTGGCATGATTCGATCCTGCGCACCCCAGATCAGCAAGGTTGGGGCGGTGATCAGCGGCAGCCGCTTTTCGAGCTTCGTATTGCCGAGCGGCCAGAAAGCGCGGGCCGAGGCCTCGGCAGCGCGGGTCTGCTCGATTGTCCATTCGGGCGAATTGGCACCCGCGGGTTCGGCCTTGAGCGCATTCCAGCGCTCGGGGTCGGCGCACAGCAAGGCCGGCACTTCGGGGGCGCGCTGTGCCCAGGGATCGGTCGCCGGGTCCTTTTCGTCAAACAGACCCCAGGGTGCGATCAGAGCGAGCCGGCGCACCATGTCGGGCCAGATTGCCGCCACTTCGGCGGCAAACGAGCCGCCGACCGAGCCCCCGGCGAGATCGGCCCCGTCGAGCCCGGCCCGTTGCAGCAGTTCGCGCACGGCCAAGACCCAGTCGAGATGGCTGTCGAGGACGGTGTGTCCGCGGTCGCCGCCGGGAAACCCCGGCAATGACGGCACGACGACGGTCCGCTCGCGCGCCAGCGCGTCAAGAAACGGAACCCAGCGCGGCAGGCCGCCAAAGCCGGCGAGAAAACCGAGCTTTGGCCCTTCCCCCGCCTGCCACACGCGCGTCGAAAAGCCGTTGATCTCGATCGAGAGCTGTGTTGGCTCGGTCATCGCTCCTCCGGCGGTCACTCCCCCGGGAAACCTGATCCGAGCCCTGCTTCCGGTCAAGACCGGGCGGCCGCCCGAGGAGGTGCAAGGGGCGGTTTGCGCAGTTGCGCGCGTGGTGGCGTCCGTCAGCGGCGCAGCACGATCAGCTTTTTGATCTCGGCGATGGCTTTGGCCGGGTTCAGCCCCTTGGGGCAGGTGCGGGTGCAGTTCATGATCGTGTGGCAGCGGTAAAGGCGAAACGGATCTTCGAGCGCGTCGAGCCGGTCGCCCTTCGCCTCGTCGCGGCTGTCGGCGATCCAGCGATAGGCCTGCAACAGCACCGCCGGTCCCAAATAGCGTTCGCCATTCCACCAATAGCTCGGACAGGCCGTCGAGCAGCAGAAGCACAAGATGCACTCCCACAACCCGTCAAGCTGTTCGCGCTCCTCGATCGATTGTGGAAATTCGCGGTCGGGCGGCGGCGCGCTCGAGGTTTTGAGCCACGGCTCGACCGATTGGTATTGGGCGTAGACGTGGGTCAGATCCGGGACCAGATCCTTGATCACCGGCATGTGCGGCAACGGGTAGATATGTACCGGCCCGCGGATATCCGCGATCGCCTTCAGGCAGGCGAGGGTGTTGACGCCGTCGATGTTCATCGCGCAGGAGCCACAGATGCCCTCGCGGCACGAACGGCGAAAGGTAAGGGTCGTGTCGATCTCGTTCTTGATCTTGATCAGCGCGTCCAAAACCATCGGGCCGCATTGATCGAGATCGAGCGAAAAGCTGTCGATGACCGGGTTGTTGTCGTCATCGGGGTTCCAGCGATAAATTTTGAATTCGCGTACCCGCGTCGCTCCGGGCGGGGCGGGGAGGCTCTTGCCGGCTCCGGGTTTCGAGTTTGCCGGCAGGGTGAATTCGGCCATTTGCTCCTCAACAAGGCGTCGGCCGGAAACTCGCCCTCCGGCAGAGTTCCGCGCCGGGTTTGCCGCTCATCCTCAAGCGCCACGGGTTGTTTCCCTGCATCCCAGGGAAAGCGGTCGGGGCGCGGGGCGTGCGGCGGCTGCGCCCCTCAATAAACCCGGGCCTTGGGTGGGAAGACCTGGACTTCGTTCGACAAAGTGTAGAGGTGGACCGGGCGGGAGCCGGTCTTGACCTGGCCGTCGCCGTCGAGCCAGGCGAGCGTGTGCTTGAGCCAGTTGACATCGTCGCGTTCGGGGTAGTCCTCGCGCGCATGGGCGCCGCGGCTCTCGGTGCGGTTGGCGGCCGAATGCATCGTCACGACCGCCTGCTCCAGCAGGTTTTCGAGTTCGAGCGCCTCGGCGAGGTCGCTGTTCCAGATCATCGAGCGGTCGGTGATGCCGAGTTCGGCAAAGCTGCCGGCAACCTCGTCGATCTTCTCGACGCCTTCGTTCAAGACTTCGGCAGAGCGGAAGACGGCGCAATTGTTCTGCATGACGCGCTGCATATCGAGCCTGATCTCGCCGGTCCTGCGCGAACCATGCGCGTGCCGCACCGCGTCGAGCCGGGCAATCGCTTCCTCGCCGGCTTCGCGCGACAGCGGCTTCTGCGGCGCGCCGGGACTGACAAGTTCGACGGCGCGGTGGGCAGCGGCGCGGCCGAACACGACGATGTCGAGGAGCGAATTGCAACCCAGCCGGTTGGCGCCGTGCACCGACACGCAAGCCGCCTCGCCGATCGCCATCAACCCGGGAAACACGCGCTCCGGGTCTTCGGCGGTCGGGTTCAGCACTTCGCCGTGATAGTTGGTCGGGATGCCGCCCATGTCGTAATGCACGGTCGGCAACACCGGGATCGGTTCGCGGGTCACATCGACCCCGGAAAAGATCCGGGCCGTCTCGGTGATGCCGGGCAGCCGCAGATGCAAGACCTCCGGCGAGAGATGTTCGAGGTGCAGCAGGATGTGATCTTTTTGCGGCCCGCAACCGCGACCCTCGCGGATCTCGACCGTCATCGCCCGGCTGACGACGTCGCGCGAGGCCAGATCCTTGGCGTGCGGGGCGTAGCCTTCCATAAAGCGCACGCCTTCGCTGTTGGTCAGATAGCCGCCTTCGCCGCGCGCCCCCTCGGTGATCAGGCAGCCGGCGCCATAAATGCCGGTGGGGTGGAACTGGACGAATTCCATGTCCTGCAACGGTAAGCCGGCGCGCAGCACCATGGCGTTGCCATCGCCGGTGCAGGTATGCGCCGAGGTGCAGGAGAAATAGGCGCGGCCATAGCCGCCGGTGGCGATGATGACGAGATGCGCCTTGAACCGATGCAGGGTCCCGTCGGCGAGATCCCAGGCCATGACGCCGCGGCAGGCGCCCTCATCATCGGTGATCAGATCGAGTGCGAAATACTCGACAAAGAACTGCGCGTTGCGGCTGAGGCATTGCTGGTAGAGCGTGTGGATGATCGCATGCCCGGTGCGGTCGGCGGCAGCACAGGCGCGCCGCGCCGGGTCGCCGTCGCCGTAATCCATCATATGGCCGCCAAACGGCCGCTGATAGATCCGGCCCGCTTCGGTGCGCGAGAACGGTACCCCGAAATGCTCGAGTTCGATCACCGCCGGGATCGCGTTCTTGCACATGTATTCGATCGCGTCCTGGTCGCCGAGCCAGTCGGAGCCCTTGACCGTATCGTACATGTGCCAGCGCCAATCGTCGGGATCCATGTTGCCGAGAGCGGCGGCGACCCCGCCCTGTGCGGCGACGGTGTGGCTGCGGGTCGGAAACACCTTGGTAATGCAGGCGGTCCTGAGCCCGGCGGCAGTGCAGCCCAAGCTCGCGCGCAGCCCAGCACCGCCGGCGCCGACGACGACCACATCATAGGTGTGCTCGATGATCGGGTAAGCAGCAGGCATCGCCCTACTCCGTTAACAGCCAGTCGGCAGGTCGACTAATCGGGGGTTCCAAGCGCCATCGCCAGCACCGCGACGATGCCGGCGACGGCAAGAGAGATGCAGGCGAGGCGAACAAGTATCACCAGACCGAGCCGGGCAAGCTCGCCGTGAACATAGTCTTCGATGATGACCTGCAAACCCAGGGCTGCATGGTAAAAGGTGGCGATCAACAGCAGGATCAACCCGATCGCCGGCAACGGCTGGCCGGCCCATTCCTGGACTGTGTCGAAATCGGCGCCGGTGAGCTGGATCATGGCGGCGACGAACCACAAGGCGAGCGGGACCAGCGCTATCGCGGTCACCCGCTGCACGACCCAATGCTCGACTCCCTCCTTGGCCGAGCCAAGGCCAATCGCGCGGCCGAGCGGCGAGCGCATCTGCGTCACGGCCGTACTTCGGATTCGCGAGGCTCTCATCTAAAAACCCGAGGCAAAATTAAAAACCCAGTGCGAAATGCCGGCGGCCCAGGCTGCCGCGGTCAGGATTGCGGTCGCAAGAACCACCACCCACCCGCCAATATAGGTCGACCGCAGATCGAGCGCATGCCCGGTATCCCAGGTCAGATGGCGAATGCCGTTGCAAAGGTGATAGAACAGTGCCGCGGTCCAACCCAGCAACAGGGCAACGCCGATCCCCGAACCGAGAAAATTCTGCACACCCCGATAGGCCTCGGGGCCCAGGGCGGCGGCAACCAGCCACACCACCAGCAGCACGCTCCCGGCGCAAAGCGCCAAGCCGGCGGCGCGGTGGAGGATCGACATGACCGAAGTCAGCTGCCAGCGGTAGATCTGTAGATGCGGCGACAGCGGCCGCTCGGCGGATCTCATTCAAGCGCCTTTTTGTGAAGGGCCCGCTCTGCCCCGTCGGTCCTCATCTTCAACTTGCTCCCGCCGGCCGGTCGTCAGCCCGGCAGGTACCGGCGGCAGCCGTCGGGCCATACCGATCGCGAGCGGCACGGCGGAAATTGGGGGGCATCGCAGCCTTGGCGAATGTGACATTGTCGCGGCAATCGCGCGGCACGTGACTTAGACCGCGCTCGGGGAGGTGTCAACGCAGCCAACCTGGTCTCGGCGGTTGCCGCTAACCAGACGCTGCGGCACCGCTATCGAGGTGGGCAATCATTTCGGCAATTGCCATGACGCGGCGCGCATCCTCGACATGCAGATTTTCGACGAGCCGACCGTCGAGCAGCGTGACGCCGGCATGGCGCGCCTCGGCTTCGGCGTGGGCAGCAACCACCCGCCTCGCCCACGCCACTTCCGCAGAGGTCGGCGCGAAAGCAGCGTTGGCCGGCCCGATCTGCTTTGGGTGGATCAAGGTCTTGCCGTCGAACCCGAGAGCGCGGCCCTGACGACACATCTCGACAAATCCCGCCTCGTCTGCGAGATCGAGGTGAACCCCGTCGAGGGCGCCTAGGCCGTTGGCGCGGGCGGCGAGCAGCACCAGGCCGAGTGCCGGCATGACCGGCGCGCGATCGCGTGTGTGCAAAGCGTGCAAGTCCTTGGTCAGATCCGAAGTGCCGGCGACGAGGACGGCAAGGCGCGGGCTTGCCGCGGCGATTGCCGGTGCCGCGAGGATGCCGCGCGGTGTCTCCAGCATGCACCAGACCGACAGCGTCTTTGGCGCGCCAAGTCCGTCGAGCCGCGACACCGCTGCGCGGACCTGATCGACAGTCTCGACTTTGGGTAGCAGCACCGCGTCGACCGGCAGGTCGGCCGCGGCGGCGAGATCGGCCTCACCCCACGGCGAGTCAGGCGAGTTGATCCGCAGCACCCGCTCTCGCCGGCGATAGCCGCCCGCCATCAGCGCCTTGGCGGCGGCAGCGCGCGCTGCCGCCTTCGCCGCCGGCGCCACGGCGTCTTCGAGATCAAGGATCACTCCGTCGGCCGGCAGGTCGCGCGCCTTTTCCAGGGCTCGCGGGTTTGCACCCGGTACGAACAGCACGCTGCGGCGGGGGCGGCAAACCGGCAGACCCGAACCGATCATGATCTCGACCTCTCAGCTGTGCCAGGGTTCGGGTCATTAGATTGCATCGGTCGACCGCCGACCAGGGTGTCGATTTTGCGGCGATGGCACCGTTTTTGCGTGATGCGTCACAGGGAGAAGCGTCGCTGCACAGATCGGAGGGTCTCGCCGATGGCCGCTCCCCCGGCTGCCGTTGATTTTACATCGCTCGCCGGCCCGTTTCGCAGGCGGCTCCCCTGGCCCTCGCCAGCGTCGCTCGGAACCTGCGTGCAGCTGCTGCCCGCGGTGCTGTTTCTCGGGTTCTTCTTTATGCTGCCGGCGGCAACGTTGTTTGCCTACAGCTTTTTGACCCAGTCCGCCCAGGGCAATGTCGGGCTGCCGCTGACGGCGGCGCATTACCAACATTTTTTTGGCACCGCACTCTATTCGCGCGTCCTGCTGACGACATTGCGGATCAGCCTGACGACAACGCTCGCAGCGGCGCTCCTGGCCTACCCGGTGGCGCTCGTGATGGTGCGGACCGGCGCCATGACGGCTCGAATCATCACCATGATCGTCATCGCACCGCTGATCGTCAGCGTTGTGGTTCGCACCTATGGCTGGGAGGTCATCCTCGGCAATGGACCGAGCGGGGTGCTGAACTGGCTGCTCCTTGAGACCGGCGTGATCCGCCACCCGGTGCGGCTGCTCTATACCGAGGCAGCGGTGGTGATCGGCTCGCTGCATGTCTTTTTCCCGTTCATGGTGCTGCCGCTCGCCTCGGCGCTCGGCAAGATCGATCCATCGCTCGACGATGCCGCGACGACGCTCGGCGCCGGCTCCGGGCGGCGTTTTTGCCGGATTACCTTTCCGCTTAGCCTGCCGGGGCTCGCTGTCGGCGGCTGCCTGGTTTTTTCGCTGACTGCCGGTTCATTTGTCACACCTGCCATTCTCGGCGGCAGCGGCGCGCAAATGTTGGGCATGCTGGTCGATCAGCAGATCCTGACGGTCTACGACTGGCCGTTTGGCGCCACTGTCGCGACCGTGCTCGTCGTGATCGTTCTGGCGATCAATCTCGCCTCGATGCGCCTCTTCGACCGGCGCCGGCGCAATGCGCGATGAGTGGCGGTCTGAGCCGACCGCTGGCCTGGGTGCTGTTGCCGATCACGGCAGCGGTGCTGGTGTTCATTTTGGCGCCGCTCGTCGTCACCATCGCGATTTCGTTCAATGATACCGCCTTCGTCGTGTTCCCGCCGCACGGCTTCACACTCAAATGGTATGGCGAGGTCGTGAGCGATCCGGAGTTTCTGGGCTCGCTCGCCTTCAGTACCGAATTGGCGTTGGCGGCAACCGCCGGCGCGCTGCTGCTCGGGGTGCCGGCCGCTTTCGCCGTCGTCCGCGGCCGGTTTCCTGGTCGCGAAGCGGCGACGGCAGTGCTGTTGTCGCCGCTGATTTTTCCGGTGCTGATTACCGGCGTCGCATTGTTGCAGCTATTCGCGATACTGCGCTCAGACAACACCTCCCTCAATCTGTTCCTCGCCCATGTGCTGGTGACGCTGCCCTATGTCGTGCGCACGGTGATGGCGAGCCTGATGCTCGCCGACCGGACGCTCGAAGAGGCGGCGCAGACCTTGGGGGCCGCGCACTGGCGGGTGTTTCGCCGCATCACGATACCGCAGATCGCACCCGGTCTCGCCGCCGGCGCGCTCTTTGCCTTCATGGTGTCGTTCGACAATTTTCCGATCTCGATGTGGCTTGCCGACGCCCAGCACAACCCGGTGCCGCTGTTGATCTTTCAGCGCATCGCCAATGTCTTCGAACCATCGCTGGCGGCGATCTCGACCTTGCTGATCGTGTTCGCCGTCGGGGTCGTCATTGTCGTCGAACGGGTAGCCGGGCTGCGCCGCGGGCTCGCGATGTGAACCGGGAGCAAAACGAGGGAGACCAGGGGTTGAGCACAAAAATAGCGCGGCGGACCGTGTTGGCCGGGGCGGCGGCGCTGGCTTCGCCGCTGATGGCGCCGCTGATCGTCGGGCGCCGCGCCAGAGCGGCCGAGCGCGCGATCACAGTCGGTATCTATACCGGCCCGCAGGGTGAATATGTGCGCAAAACGATCATTCCGGCCTTCGAGGCCAAGCACAATTGCAAGGTCTACACGACCTTGGGGGCGACGCTCGAACAGATTGCCGCCTTGCGCGCCACCCGCAACAACCCGCGCTACAGCGTCATGTTCGTCGACGATGTCGGGGTGGCGATGGGCAAGAACGAAGGGCTGATCGAGAAACTGCCGCAGGATGACATCCCCAACATGAAGCGGCTCCTGAAGCGGTTTCTCTTTTACGACGGCTACGGCGCCGGCTTTGCCATGTCGATGGCGAGCCTGGCTTACGCCACCCAGACGACCAAGCCGCTTGAAACCTACACCGAATTATGGAGCCCAAAATTCCGCCAGCGGTTTTTGATGGAATCGCCAAAGGGCACGCAGAGCGTCTATCTGCTGATCGCCGCGGTCACGCTCGAAACCGGCAAGCCCTATGCCCAGGCGCAGTATCTGATCGACCAGGCCTGGCCGAAAATGGCCGCGCTGAAGCCCAACGTGCTCAGCATCTTCGAAAACGAAACGGCGATCACCCAGATGATCCAGGGCCAAGCCGACGTCGCCGGCCTGTTCTATTCGAAGAGCGTCAACCCCTACACCGCCAAGGGCGCACCGGTCGCGATGTGCTACCCGCGCGAAGGGACGTTTGCCGGGATCAACACCTTGACTCTGGTCAAGAACGCGCCCGATCGGGAACTCGGCATTGCGTTTATCGACTGGATGCTCGACCCGGGCGTGCAGCAGGGTTTGGCCAAAGCCACGCTCGCCGCGCCGACCATCAATGGCCTGGAGTTCAAGCCGGATGTCCTCAAATACATTGCCTATCCCGAAAGCAAGATGGAAGAGATGGGGATTTTCAGCCCCGACTGGAACTTCATCAACCCACTCCGGCCAAGTCTCGTCGAAAAGTACAACCAGGTCTTTATCTCGTGATCTTGCGGCGGCTGCGGTCGCACTCGAGCTGCGCCGACTGACCCGGCTGTTCCGGGACACCCGGGCCGTCGACCGTTTGTCGCTGGCGATCGAGCCGGGCCGGATGATCGCCCTGCTCGGTCCTTCGGGCTGCGGCAAAACCACGACCTTGCGGATGATCGCCGGGCTGATCGAGCCGACCGCCGGCGAGATTTTTCTCGACGATCGACCGATCACCAGGCTGCCGGCGCATCGCCGCAACATCGGCATGCTGTTTCAGAACTACGCGCTGTTCCCGCATATGAATGTTGCAGAGAATGTCGCCTTCGGGCTTGAAGCCCGCGGCGTTGCCCGCGATCTGCGGGCAGCACGGGTGGCGGCGGCACTGCAACTGGTACAGCTCGAGGATTACCGGGCGCGCCTGCCGGCGCAGCTCTCGGGCGGCCAGCAGCAGCGGGTGGCGTTGGCGCGGGCCCTCGTGATCCAGCCGGCGCTGCTGCTGCTCGACGAGCCGCTCGGCGCGCTCGACAAAAGCTTGCGCCAGAGCATGCAGGTCGAACTGCGGACATTGCAGGCCCGGCTTGGCATCACCACGGTCATGGTGACCCACGATCAGGACGAAGCGCTGACCATGGCCGATCAGATCGCGATCATGCGCGACGGCCAGCTTGAACAGTTCGGGTCGCCGGCCGAGGTCTACCAGAAGCCCGCCTCGCGCTTTGTCGCAAGTTTTCTCGGTGCGGCAAACTTCTTTTGCGGCCGGGTCGAAGAGATGACCAACGGGACGGCACGGATCGCTCTCGATTACGGCGCGTCGTTGACTCTTTCGACCAAGCGGCCGCTCGGCAGCCGAGTCACCGTCGCATTGCGACCCGAAGCCATCGCGGTCGAGCCGCGCTCTGGGGCGGACGCGATGCCCGAGCCCAACAGCATCAACGCGTTTGTCGAGCAGATCGTCTACCACGGCTTTGTCAGTCATTTGCATCTGCGTCTGGCAAACAACGAGACGGTCGTCGCCTATTTGCAAAATCACGGTACCAGAGCGGTGCCAGCGCTCGCTCCCGGCATGCGGGTGCGCGCCCGCTGGGATGCGGGGAGCAACCATATCGTGCGCGACTGACGCTGCTCGGGCGTACCGGCCGGATCCAACTTTGCGCCGGGGATCGGGCATCGCCGGCATCGCCACGACCGGATCAGCGGCAGCGCCATGGGCAACTCCAAGCAGGGGCTTGCCCGTCTCCCGCGGCGGTGGAATTTGTCTCTACTCCGCTGCCGCTTCGAGCCGCCGCAGCAAACGCTCTCGGCCGCCTGTGAGCATTGGTTGTCAACCCTCTGTCGGGGAGGATGACAACGCTGGCGTCCTATCCATATAGCACGCTGATGCCCGGCCCCGGACTGGGCCGGGCCGAGTGGAGGGAACAATGGCGGTTGGCGTAGAGTTGGGGCGGCTGCGGCGGATCGCCGTTGCGGGGGCGGCATTGCTGGCGAGCGTCGCGGTCGGCGGCGAGGCGCCAGTGTCGGCTTGGGCGCAAAGCTATTCCTACCCGCAACAGGCGACGCCGAATTACTCGTACCAGCAGCCGAGTACGACCGCTCCAGGCTATTCCTACCAGCAGCCCTATCCGGCCTACCCGAATTATTATCCCAACTATTATCCCAATTATTACTCGTACAACTATCCGGCCTATGGCTATTATCCTTATTGGAATCCGTGGTGGTATGCCGGCTGGTGGGGCTGGCCCGGCTATTGGCCGATCACGCTGTCCGTCGGCTGGGGCGGCTGGTGGGGTCCGGGTTGGTGGGGCCGCGGCTACGGTTGGGGCTATCGCGGCTACGGTTGGGGCTATCGCGGCGGCTATGGCTATCGCGGCGGCTATGGCTATGCCGGTGGCTACCATGGCGGCTGGGGCGGCGGGTTTCACGGCGCCGGCTGGGGCGGCGGCGGGTTTCACGGTGGTGGCTGGGGCGGTCATGGCGGCGGAGGCGGCGGTCACCGCTGAGGCGCTGCCAGCTTCGGTCGGCAGATGACGCGCGGAACGTCACTCGGCATCTATCTCGACCAAGTTCTGGCCGAGGCGACGATCCCTGAGCTGACGAACCATTATCGCGGCAAGGTGCGCGATAATTATGATTTGGCGGACGGCCGGCGGATCATCATCGCCACCGACCGGCTGAGCGCCTTCGACCGGATCATCACGGCGATCCCGCTAAAGGGGCAGGTGCTGACCCAGATCGCACGCTTCTGGTTCGATGCGACCGCGGATATCTGCCCGAACCACGTACTCGACTATCCCGATCCGAACGTGCTCGTCTGCCGACATCTGGCGATCATGCCGGTCGAGATCGTGGTGCGCGACTATTTGACCGGCACCACCGCCACCTCGATCTGGCCGATGTACCAGTCGGGGCAGCGCCAGATCTACGGTATCGATTTCCCCGATGGCCTGCGCCAAAACCAAAAGCTGCCGGCGACGGTGATCACGCCCACGACCAAGGCATTCGACGGCGGCCATGACGAGCCGCTGACCCGCAAGGACATCATCGCCCGCAAGCTGCTCGACCAACGGCAATTGGCGACGGTCTCGCGGCTGGCGCTGGCGCTGTTTGCGCGCGGGCGCCAGATCGCTGCGCAGCATGGATTGATCCTGGTCGACACCAAATACGAATTCGGGTTCGCCGCGGACGGGGCAATCGTGCTGGCCGACGAAATCCATACACCGGATAGCAGCCGCTATTGGCTTGCCCAAAGCTATCAGCGCCGGTTTGAGACCGGCGAACCGCCCGAAAGCCTCGACAAGGATTTTGTGCGGCGCTGGGTGGCGGCGCGCTGTGATCCCTATCGCGACCCGATCCCGCCAATCCCGCCGGAAGTCGTTGTCGAGGCCGCTCGTCTTTATATCGAAGTCTTTGAAACCATCACCGGGCAACCTTTCGACTACCCCGACCCCACCATCCCCGTCCTCGACCGCATCCGCGCCAACCTCGCCCGATATTTCTAGCGGTGCGACGCCGACCCTGGCCACCGGTGCCCGCCGCTTTTCGGGGATCGCAACCCGGGCGGGTGAGGGCCGGTTCAGGCGCGCCGCTGCGATTTGCTCACCTGCCGCCGTGGGGGCAAATGGGCCAACCGGTCTGCGGTGTCGATGCCGCCGAAGAGCGTCCGGTCGGGACGGCTATCGCCGGGTTTGCGCCCTCGCGCAACGCGTATTAGGCTAGCCAGGGTCGGCTGAGGCTCGATGATCCTCATGATTGGCTCGGCGGAGCATGGAGGGAAAGACATGCCTAGAATCAGACACATCGCGTTGACCACCGAGGACCCCGCAAAGACCGCCGCCTTTTACAAGGAGGCGTTCGGGATGCGCGAGATCCGCCGCAACCCGCGCGGCGCGGTGTTCTTGACCGATGGCTACATCAATCTTGCGATTTTGAACCACAAGACCGAAAAGGATGCCGACGTCGGGGCGCACGGCCCCAATTTCAACGGCATCCATCATTTCGGCTTTGAGGTCGAAGATCTCGATCAGGCCACCACCAGTCTCGAACAGGCGGCCGGTCAGCAGCTGACCGCGAAAGACGGTCTCGACATGGAAATGGCCGCCGGCAGCCATCGCAACTTCGAGATGAAGTGGGCCGGTCCCGATGGGGTTGTCATCGACATCTCCCACACCGGCTGGGACAACGGAACATGACCGGCGCGATCACGATCTGCGCCGGCACCGTCGGCAGCGGTGCGTGGACCAGCACCGATGGTGGCGACAGCTGGCGCCGGGTCGGGCGCGGCATCGGCAACGAGGCGCGCATCTACGGCCTTGCCGTGCATCCGCAAGAGCCGCGTACGATGTATGCCGGCGCCGATGACGGCATTTACAAAAGCACCGATGGCGGGCGGAGCTTTGAGCATATCGACTCGCCGATGAACAAGATGGATGTGTGGAAGATCGCGTTTGATCCGGTCGAACCCGACACGATCTTTGCCGGCACCCGTCCCGCGGCCCTGTTCCGCTCGCGTGATGGCGGGCGGCAGTGGCAGCAATTGCGCGTCGATATGGTCGAGGAGTGCCCGAATGTCGGGACGCCGCGGGTCACTGCCTTGACCGTCGACCCGTCGGATCATCGCATCATTTGGGCCGGGGTCGAGGTCGACGGCGTGCGCCGCAGCTTGGATGGTGGCGAGACCTGGACGCGAATCGCGGGCGGCCTCAACGACCCCGACATTCATGATGTGGCGGTCCGCTCCGCGGGCGAGGCCAAGGCCGTGCTGACCAGCACGCCGCGCGAGATCTTCGCCAGCACCGACAAGGGCGAAAGCTGGCAGGGACTGGGCGTCGGCAAGCATTTCGGCCTGCCCTATTGCCGTGGCCTTGCCTTGAAGATCGACGATCCCAGCACCGTCTTTGTCGCCACCGGCGATGGCGCGGCCGGCACGACAGGCGCCATCGAGCGCTCCAGGGACGGCGGCAAAAGCTGGCAGCGGCTGGCCTTGCCGGATGCGCCGAACTCGCCGATCTGGGCATTTGCGACGCATGCCGCCGATCCGGGGCTGATCCTCGCCTGCAGCCACTATGGCGAGATCTATGCGAGCCAGAACGCAGGCGATTCATGGCGCAAACTGCCGCGCGAGTTCACCGAGATCCGCACGCTGGCCTGGACGCCGAACTGAACAACGGTCGACTTTACCCATGGCTTTATCTCCTCCCTTCCCCACCTATGGGGGGAGATAATTTCGGGCCGGCCGCGTTCCGGCGGTTAACCGACTATGGGTGATGCTGTGTGGCCGCGTAACGATTTGCTCGAATTGCTGGGCATCGCTCATCCGGTCGTTCAAGCCCCGATGAGCGGCTTCACGCCGCCGGCGCTGGCGGCGGCGGTATGCAACGCCGGAGCGCTGGGCTCGATCGGTTGTGCCGGCCAGCCCGCGGCCGCGCTGCGCGAGCAGGTCGCGACATTGCGCCAAGCCACCAACCATCCGTTCAACCTCAATTTCTTTGTCCATGCGCACCCGCAGGACAATCCTGCGGCAACGGCGCGGATGCAGGCCAGGCTCACGCCGTATTTCGATGAGTTCGGGCTCGGGCCGGTACCCGAACCGGTCGAGCCGTTTCCGCCATTCGATGACGAACAGCTCGACCTGATCCTCGAACTGCGGCCGCGCGTCGTCAGTTTCCATTTCGGATTGCCGCACCCCGCCGCGATCCGGCGCATCAAGCAAGCCGGCGCGATCATCCTCAGTTCGGCAACGACGGTCGCCGAGGCGCGCTCGCTCGCCGCCGACGGCGCCGATGTGATCATCGCGCAGGGATCCGAAGCAGGCGGGCATCGCGGCACATTCAGCGGCAGTCAGGGCGCCGGCACGGTCGGCACGCTGGCGCTGGTTCCGCAGATTGCCGACGCAGTGCGCCAACCGGTGATTGCTGCGGGTGGAATTGCCGATGGTCGAGGCATTGCCGCCGCCTTTGCCTTGGGTGCGAGCGGAGCCCAGCTCGGCACCGCTTTTCTGGGCTGCCCGGAGGCGACGGTTTCGCCGCTGCATCGGGCCCGGTTGCGGACGGCCACGGACGACGCCACGGAAGTGACGCGGGCGTTTACCGGGCGTCCGGCCCGGGCATTACGCAATCGCTACATCGTCGAGATGGCGGATAGCGAGCCACTGGAATTTCCACTGCAAGGAAGCCTGGTTCGCCCGCTCTGGCAATTGCCGGACGATCAGGCGCGCGCCGCTTTCACACCGGTTTGGGCGGGCCAGGCGGCGGCGCTGATGCGCGAGATGCCGGCTGGCCGATTGGTCGAGCAACTCGCCGACGAGGCGCTGCGGATAATCGGCGCGAAGAACTGAAGGCGTTGGCGTGTCGCAAGCCGCCATCGCGTTCGCAATTGCGCTTGCTGTCTGGGTCAGCACAGCGGCACCGCTCAGCGCTGGCACACGAGAGGAGACAGTCACCGCCACCGCGGTGTGGCACCCCGATGCCGGCTTCATGTCGCGCTTCCATCAGCGATGCGATGGCCAGCGCGGCACTGCGTTCGACGACTGTTTTGCGGCCGAGATGGCCGTCGCCGACGCGTCGAGAGCGGCGCTCGCATTCACCCGCCGCCTCGGCAACGAGGCCTATCTGCAGGCGCTCGACCCGACCGGCGGCCCGGTGTCGGTCGCCCACCTGTACTACCCGTTTCGCGCCAATCAGCACGAGGCCTGGTTCCTGGTCAATGGCGAGCCGCCGCTGATCGATGTCGATGACCGCCGAAATCTGTCCTTGGCACAGATGCGGTCGGCGCCGGGCTATGCGGTAATTCACCGCCGCTGGCCGAATGTTGCCTTTTGGTCGGGCGATCGCGGCCCATCCGGACCGGAGGTCGCAAAAGGCGGGCGCGAGATCATCGTCGGGTATCTGTTGCGCGATTTCTGTCACGCCTGCGCGATCATTGGGCGCGTCCGCT
Organism: Allostellaceae bacterium; assembly: GCA_035509615.1. Classification (GTDB taxonomy): domain Bacteria; phylum Pseudomonadota; class Alphaproteobacteria; order ATCC43930; family CGMCC-115725; genus AP-15. The sequence goes on from DATJLK010000122.1 coordinate 16,463, forward strand.
ATGCCTTCGATTTTGCCGCCGACGGGAAATTTCTTGGCACCCGCCTGGTATCGGTAATCCCCGCCGCGCGCTAGCCCATGATCCGTGAATCATGGTCTCACCCTGGGGATCGAGCGCAGGATTCACGCAGAAATGGAAACTCTGTTTCCCTTGCATGCGCTCCTGCTCTAGCGGTTTTGGATCTGAGGCTTGGTATCTTGCCTTCCTGCGCCCCCGACAGCGTTCGTGCGCTCAATTCTGAAAAGAGCCGATGGCGGTCGGTATCGGGCAGCGATTTATTCATCCTTACTATGTAGAACATGTAGATTAGAGACAAGCCAAGAAGATTTTTACCAATATTTCGCTGACGCTCGCATTGCGGGCTGGCGCGCCGAGCGGAATTGTGATTGTCATGTGCTTGTCACTGCGCAGCTCGACTGGGTCCGCGGCATGTCGCGCGAGCGCGGTTACTCGGCACCGGAAGCAGAGGAACCAGCAAAATGGGATACAGCCTCGAACAGTTTTCAGCGGAATGCCACCGCATCCTCAAACAGGATCCGGGCATCGAAGGCCGCAAGCAAGTCTGCGCATTGGTGCGCGAGGTGTTGAAGGATGACAGGTTTGCCGCCGAGCATCTCGGCGACGATGTGCCCGAGCGCAAGGTATTGTACGAGGATCCCGAACTCGGATTTTGCATTCTCGGCCATGTCTATCATGGCGCCAAAGGCAGCAACCCGCACGATCATGGCCCCTCTTGGGCGATCTATGGCCAGGCCGCCGGCGAGACGATCATGACCGATTACGCCTGCGTTGCCCGCCCGGGTGAGGGCAAGCCCGGCAAGGCGCGGCCGATCAGGGACTACACGCTGACCCGGGGCATGGCCTATCTCTACAACGAGGGTGACCTGCATTCACCGCGGCGCGAGGGGACGACGCGTCTGATCCGGATCGAAGGCAAGAACATGGAAAAGGTCCAGCGCTTCCCGTACGAGCGCGTTGCTTAGTCTGCTCGCCGCCGATCCACACCGGCGACGGTCCTGAATCTGAACCGGAAGCGGAAGTTTGCCCGCAGCTTTACCGGTAGCGAATGGTCGCAATCGAGCCGATGCGTGTGGGTCGCCTTTACGGCGTTGGCCGGGGCCGGCTCAACGGCCGCCGGAGGCGAGGCGAGCCGGTCCCCGCAGACAGCATGCTGGAATAGGCGATAGTCGAGGCGCCGGTCGACATGGGTCGCAGGCGCGACCAGACGGCGCTCACTGGGCAATGTGCGTTGATTTCAAGGCTCCGCAAGCTCGGCCCCGGTCGGTCGGGCTTGGCGCATCTGTGCCGTGTACCGCCAGCCGCTGGGGCAGGTCAATGACACGGCGATTGGCCGTGGCCACGCTTGATGCCGCCTTCGGCTCCAGGTAAATTGGCGGGAGCGCGGCGTAACGGCGCCGTCTCCTGCCGGTCGTTCCGCGTTTTGGAAGGCCAAGATACACGGGTCCGCCGACCCTTGGAGGGGTGGCCGAGTGGCTGAAGGCGGCGGTTTGCTAAACCGTTACAGGACTTCAAATCCTGTCGGGGGTTCGAATCCCCCCCCCTCCGCCAACAGAGCCCCATTTATGTCGTGATAACAATGGGTTAAGAGTAGCGTCTCGCTCGCAACCCCATGCCAGGCTCCTACCGGACGGGTGTCATCGGGGCTGTCACATGGGATCTACGGGCGGGCGGGCAGGATCACCTGCGTCGCAGCCCAGATTACGCCCCTGAGCGCGACGAAGGCCGCGACAACGGTGCCGATCACCCAGCGGATCAGTCGCAGCTCGATACCGGCAATCTCGCGGCACAGCCGCTCGATTTCGACCCTGAGCTCGGCAAGGTCGGCCGTGGTCGCCAATTGCGCCAGGTCGAAGTCGCGGGCATCGCGCACCGTCTCGGCGATAGCCTCGGCAACGGCGTCGGTTGCACCCGCCTCCTTCAGCCGGCGGGCAGCGGCAAGCGTGTCAAAGCCGGCGGCCATCAACCGCGCTCCGCCGCCTCTTTCCCGGATTGCTCGGCAGCCAGGCCGCGCTCGATCAGCCGCCGGATCGCTTCGGATTCCGTCTCGATACGGTTGGCGAATCGATAATCTTCGATCGCCCGCAGAAGGTCGCGCGGCAGCGAGACCTGCTTGCGGGCCGTGGTTTCCGGGTTCACCGCCATGCCGGTGATACATCCCTTTCGTCAAGGGGATTGTGTTGTCCCTGTTTCCGGCCCCTTTCGCGCGGGTTGCGGCAGCAGCCTGAAAAAAGCCGTCATGCCTGAATCACGCGTATTCGAAGCCCCGCGAGCGGCGTCCTCCGAACGAGCCCGGAACTTATCGACCGAGCAGCACAATGATGATCAGCGGAAGGGATTGGCCCGACCTCTGCCAGCCTCGGGAACCCGGCGGCGCTGTTCGAGCGTGCCGGTAGCCGATTTCGGTGACCTCCGGGGACTGGCGGCGCGCGATTTTAGCAAACCAGCATCGCGCCTAGACCGGCGGGCAACCGCAAGTTTCCTCTCGACCCTTCGCAGCGATTTATTGCACCATCCTGAAATGCTCAAATTTCCAGCAATCGGTCGCGGCACGCGGGTCAACGCGCTGCTCGGCACCGGCCATTTCCTGTCGCACTATTATCAGCTGTGCCTGCCGCCGGTATTCATCGCCTGGCAGAAGACCTTTGGCGTGTCGTTTGCCGAGCTTGGGCTGGCGATGGCGGTCATGGCGGCGGCAACTGCACTCTTGCAGACGCCGATGGGATTTCTCGTCGACCGTTATGGCGCGCGTCGGTTTCTGATTGCCGGCGCCGCGACGATGGCGCTGTCGGTGGCGGCGATGTCGTTCGCGACGTCTTATTGGCAGATCGTCGGGTTGGCGCTGCTGTCGGGATGCGGCAATTCGGTGATCCACCCGGCCGACTATTCGATCCTCAGCGGCTCGATCGATCGCTCACGGCTTGGTCGCTCGTTCGCGTTTCACACGTTTGTCGGCAATATCGGCTTTGCCGTCGCACCGCCCGCCACCGCCGCCCTGACCTTGCTCTTCGGCTGGCGCGGCGCCCTGCTGCTGGTCGGGCTGGTGGGCGTGCCTGTCGTGCTGATGATCCTGTGGCAGAGCCGCATCCTGATCGAACAGCAGCACACACCGCGGGAAGCCGCGGTGAGCACGGCGCCCTCCGGCGTGCGGATGCTGCTGAGCCGGTCGGTCATGATGTTCTTCGCGTTCTTCATGGTGTCGGCGGCAGCGGGTGCGGGCATTCAGTCGTGGCTGATCACGATCCTGCATCGCAGCTACGGGACACCGATCGCTGCCGCCTCTTCGGCGCTGACCGGCTGGATGGTCGGCGCGATCTGCGGGGTCTTGCTCGGCGGTTGGGTCGCCGACCGCACCGACCGCCATCTGCCGTTTGTGGTCATTTTGACAACTGGTGCGGCGGCCAGCCTGCTGTGGGTCGGGTCCATGCCGATGGCCGAGTTGATGACCGTCGCCGTCCTGTTTGTTGGTGGGGTTATGATGGGCGCCAGCCGCACCCCCCGCGATGTGATGGTCAAGGACGCGGCACCACCCGGCCAGATCGGCAAAGTGTTCGGCTTTGTCAGTTCGGGGATGTCGTTGGGCGGGGCGATCATGCCTGTGCCCTACGGTATGATTATCGATTCGGGACGCCCGCGACTGGTGCTGGTCGTCGTCGCGGCATTGCTGATGGCGAGCCTGTTGTGCGCCGGCGGCGCCCGCATCCGTGTACACCGGCCGGTGGTGCCCGCCCCGGCTGAGTAGCTGGCCGTCGCAGCGACGCAGCGGGATAGCCGGTCTGCTCTCCGAACCCGCAGCCCACCCGCTCAGCCGCGGTTCGGCTGGACGACGACGCAAGGCAGCTGGCGCCGGTTGAGATTGGTGCAGGCATCTGCCGCCGCACTGGCCGAGAGATGGACGAGACGAGCGCGGTAAAGCATCGCGCCGCGGTCGGCAATCGGCGGCAAGGCTATGGCGGCGGCGCGCAGCTGGCCCGGCGCTTCGGTGCGCGCTCCCTCGGCCACGGCGCGGGCCAGCGCCGGGCTGGCAAAAGCGCCGACCTGGATGCCCCAATCTCGCTCGGGGATGGCCAGCACGTGCGCTCCCCCACCACCCGCAGGCACGGCCGGGCGATAGCGCGCCGCAACGGGGCGGTCATCGGCGAAAGTTTGCGGCGCCGCTGCCGGCCCATGACACGGGTTAGCCGGGTCGAAAGCCGCATTCGGGTCGCAGTCTTCAACCGAGGCGAGCTGTATATCCGGGGAGACCGGCGGTGCTGGTCGGCATGGATGGTCCGGATCATAAGCGGCGTCCGGGTCGCAACCGCTCGCCGCCGCCAGCTGGAGCAAAGGCCGCGGTGGGGCGGCCGCCGCGACCGGTGTAGCCGGTATAGGAGGATGGGCCGGTGGCAATGGCGCCGCGGCCGCGACCTGCGTCAAGGCCGAAGGCGGTGGCGTCGCTGCGACCGGCGTCAAGGGCGGCGCCGGAGGCGGTGGGGCTGCCGCCGCTTGGACGACCGGCTGGCCCACTGAAGTGCAAGGGTGGTTTGGATCATAAGCGGCACTGAGGTCGCATCCGCCGGCACCGGTCGGTCGTACAAAAGCCGGTTGCGGCAGCGGTGCAGCCGACGCCACGACCGTCGTCCCGACCGAGGTGCAGGGGTGGGCGGGATCGTAAGCGGCGCTGAGATCGCACCCGCCGACCCCGGTTTGCGGGGCGAGCGCCAGCTGCACCGGCGTTGGCGCAGTCGCCGCCCGCATCAGCGAACTGCACGGATGATTGGGGTCATAGGCGGCGCTCAGATCGCAGCCGGCGGCGAGGCTCGCCGCGTCCGGTGACGCCCCGCGAGCGCCGCCGCCACCCGCCGAGGCGTAGATCGCCAGCGGTCCGGACAGCGGTACCTCGTTGCCCAGGTTCGGGGTGACCGAGGCGAGATAGTTCACCGTCTCGCTCGGCAGGTTGGCGGTGCCGGCGAGATAGGCGCCGACCCGATCCGGACCGGCATTGTAGGCGGCAAGGAAGCCGGGGGCGCCAAACCGGTCGTACATCTCGCGGATGTAGGCCGTGCCGGCGAGGATGTTGTTGTGCGGGTCAAAGGGATCGTC
>DATJLK010000123.1:0-18028 GCA_035509615.1 Allostellaceae bacterium
GGCGGAGAGCGCACCGCGCAGTTTGCCCGAGGCGATCTCGACGACCGGCCCAACAGCCGCATTGGCGGCGGCGATGTCATTGGCCATGTACGTATGTGCTCCCCTGAGCTATGGGCTGATATCGGCTGCAGATTAGCGGGAAATCGCTCTGCGCAGAAGTCTCGGCCGTGATCGCGGGGCTGCTGCTTTCTCCGGCCGCGGCAGCGCCTTATGTCGGCGGCGCAAGCGCGACCGAACAAAGGGGGTCGGCGACATCCGACCGCGCGGATTTAGCGGTACCCACTTTTCGCTTTGTCATGTTCGCGACGACCGACGAAAGCGGGCACCCAGGGCGACAGGCAGCCCGCTGTTCATTGCTGGCGGCAGACACTCGGCCCCGCTTTCGCGAGGTGTCAGAGCGATCGCCGACGGGATCAGCCGTCCGGCTTGTGCTACTGGTCGAAAGCCTGGCCGGCCTCCGCGACATTGCCGCCAATGCGGCTCCGCGGTCCGGCGTCACCGGGCGCGGCGAGACTGATTTTCGGCTCCTCGGCCAGCTTCGCACGACTTCTGAAAATCTGTCGTTATTAAGTGCGTCGCGCCCTGGAGGCCGGAAGCGGAATCGAACCGCTGTACGAGGATTTGCAGTCCTCTGCATAACCACTCTGCCATCCGGCCGGTGCCGCTCATATAGGCGTGCGCTGCGCGGATGGTCAAGCGCGGCACGGCGCAGCAATCCTGCCGTTCGCCTTGTCCTGCGGCGGTCATGCCGGCCGCCTGTCCGCGGCCGCGACGGCAGGGCCGGCGATCGCCTCTATCCGGTTGCCAGCGCTGTCCGTCTGCACGGTGCTGTGCGATCGCGCCGACGCGCCCGCAGAAAAAACGGCGAACGGCCGGCGGCGCGGGCCTTCTCCTCATAGCGCGTGGCCGGCCAGTCGGGCGGACGCTGCCGCCAGTCGGCGGGCCGGCGAGCCAGCCATTCGAAAGCGGGATGACCGGTCACCCGCTCAAGCATCCACGCGAAATAGCCAGAATCGTCGGTTGCGAGGCGTAATTCCGCTGCATCGCTCATGATCCGCGCCAGCTGGTCGAGGGTCGCGCTCGAGACGATGCGCCGCTTGTGATGCCGCGCCTTGGACCATGGATCGGGAAACAAGATAAAGACGCGAGCCATCGACGCCGCCGGCAATGCCGCCATCAACAGCCGTGCGTCATCGGTGAACAGCCGGATATTGCCAAGCCTGCGGTTCTCGATCTCGCCCAAAAGCTTGGCAATGCCGTTTTCGAACACCTCGCAACCGATGATGCCGACATCGCGATGCGCCTCGGCCTGGACCGCCAGATGCTCGCCGCCGCCAAAACCGATTTCAAGCCATATCGACTGTGGCGCCGCCGCGAATAAACGCGCCGGATCGATTTCGCCAGACCGCGGCTGATCGATCGCGAGCCGTGGCAGCAATTCCTGCGTGAGCGTCTGCTGCCCCGGACGCAACGGGCGGCCGCGCTTGCGCCCATAGAGCCATTGCGGGCGGAACAGCGCCGGCTGCCCAGCAGGCTCAGAAAACGCGCTGCAATTCGTCGACGAGATCAAGCCTTTCCCATGAAAAGCCGCCATCGGGATCGGGGGTACGACCAAAATGCCCATAGCAGGAGGTGCGGGTATAGATCGGTTTGTTGAGCCCGAGATGGGTGCGGATGCCGCGTGGCGACAGATCCATCAGCTCCTGCAGAACCAGGCCGAGCTTCTCTTCGTCGACCGCACCTTCGGTGTCGACATAAAAGGACAGCGGCTTGGCGACGCCGATCGCATAGGCGAGCTGGATCGTACAACGCTCGGCAAGCCCGGCGCCGACTACGTTTTTGGCGAGATAGCGCGCGGCATAGGCGGCCGAGCGGTCGACCTTGGTCGGGTCTTTGCCGGAAAAGGCGCCGCCGCCATGTGGTGCCGCACCGCCATAAGTGTCGACGATGATTTTGCGGCCGGTCACGCCGGCGTCGCCGTCGGGCCCGCCGATCACGAACAGGCCCGTCGGGTTGACCAGAAAATTCGGCTCGTCGCACATCCATCCGTCGGGCAGGGTCGTACGGACATAGGGGCGGACGATCTCGCGCACCTCGTCCTGGTCGATCCGCTCCGAATGCTGGACCGAGACGACGATTTTGGTCGCCCGCACCGGCTTGCCGGCTTCGTATTGCAAGGTTACCTGACTTTTGGCATCGGGGCCGAGCAGCGGCGTCCGCCCGGCGTGGCGTGCCTCGGACAGCGCGCGCAGCATCGCATGGGCATAAAAAATCGGCGCCGGCATCAGCGCCGGCGTCTCGTTGCAGGCATAGCCAAACATCATACCCTGATCACCAGCACCCTCATCCTTGTTGCCCGCGGCATCGACACCTTGGGCGATATTGGCCGACTGGCCATGGATGTGGCATTTGATCGCCGCCCGCTGCCAATGAAAATTTTCCTGTTCGTAGCCGATCTCGCGGATCGCCCGGCGTGCCACCTCGATCAGCTGCTCGGCGGTGATCGCAGCCGGTCCGCGCACCTCGCCGGCAAGGACGACGCGATTGGTCGTGACCAGGGTCTCGACACCGCATCGCGCTTCGGGTTCGGCGGCGAGATAGGTATCGACGATCGCGTCCGAGATGCGATCGCAGATCTTGTCCGGATGGCCTTCCGATACCGATTCGCTGGTGAAGACAAAATTCTCTTTTGCCAAGGGCGCCTTCCTATAACACGCGGGGTTAAAACCCGGTCGCCGTTACCGCTGTTGATGCCGCCTGCAGAAACCAGCGTCAAGCCTCGATTCTTGCCGAAGGGTTGTGAGGGCAGGACGGCAAGTTCAAAAATCGCGCTATTTCTCGGCCTGCCGCTCACCGCCGGCAGCGAGCGCTTTGGCGAGTTCAAAGAGCCGTCGGCGGATGGTCGGATCCTCGATCCGGTAATAGGCGCCGATCAGTTCGATCGTCTCGCGCTTGCGCAGTGGATCCGAATCAAAACCCTCGGCCGGCGGTTCGGCGAAACCGGCCGGGATCGCGGGCGCACGAACCGGATCCATATCGTCAAAGAAAAACGACACCGGAACGTCGAGAACCCGGCTCAGATCATGCAACCGGCTGGCGCCGATGCGATTGGCCCCGCGCTCGTATTTCTGGACCTGCTGAAATGTCAGCCCGATGGCTTCGCCCAGCTTCTCTTGGCTGAGGCCGAGCATGTTGCGCCGCAGCCGCACCCGCGAGCCGACATGGATGTCGATCGGGTTTGGCTTGTCGCCCTTCTGGCGGCCCGGTCGGCGGGTCTGTTGCTGCATCGCCATTGGGGGTCGGTCGCTTTCTCGATAACAATTCACGAGATTTTTAGAATCTTGTACGGCGCCCGGTCAAGCTGAAGCTTCAACTTTTAATAATCCAATGCAACCCTAGGGCGCTGCCGCTGATCATCGCAAGCGGAGCGCTACCGGGACCGCGCCGAGAAGCAGCAATCCGAGCAGCGTCCAATTGCCGGCCCAGGCGTAAGGCGTGAGTGGGGCTCTGGCCGGCAGTTCGCCGTCGATATAGCCGATCGCGTCGAGATCGGTGCGGGCGAGAACTCGTCCGACGGGATCGATGACGCCGCTGATGCCGTTATTGGCGACCCGGATCAGCGGCAGACCTTCCTCGACAGCGCGCGTGCGGGCGATCGCGAAATGCTGATAGGGGCCGGACGTGCGTCCGTACCAGGCATCGTTGGTGACGTTCAGGATCCAGGCCGGGCGATTGCTTTCGTCGACGATCGCCGCCGGAAAAATCGCCTCGTAGCAGACAATCGGTGCAAATCGCGGCAGACCGGGCAGATCGATCGTGTCCGGCCCCGGACCCGCACTCAGATCTGTCGTCCCAGGAGTGATCTTGTCGATTGGCAGAAAATTGCGAAACGGTATGTATTCGCCGAACGGAACAAGATGCGCCTTGTCATAATCGGCGACGATGTCGCCCTTGTCGTTGATTGCCTCGATGCTGTTCCAAAACTGTTCAATGGGGCCGGGCGGCGGGTTGGTGCGCAGCGCGCCGGCGATCAGATACCCGCCTTTCGGGGCGATCGCCGCGATCGCCTCGCGCGCCGGCCGGTCGCGGCTGAGCAGGTAGGGGGTTGCCGCCTCCGGCCACAGGATCGCTGTCAGCCGGTCGCGAGCGGGTGCGGCGCTGAGATCGAGAAGGCGGCGAAAATTGCTGCGCGCCGCCTCCGGCTGCCATTTCAAGCTTTGCGGTATCGAAGGCTGGACGAGACGCACCCAAGTGCCGGTCAGGACCGTCGGCCTCATCCACAGGCGGATCGCTCCACCGGTCGCCGGCACCAGGACCAACAGCGCGGCGGCGATCGCCGGCGCCCATCGGCGCAGCGGCGTTATCGGCCGCGACACCGGCTCGCCGAGCAGCGCCGGCAGCGAAAACGCCAGCACCGTGACAAAGCTGAGCCCATAAATGCCAAAGAGGGCGACGCTTTGCAGCACGGCGACAGACCCCGGGAACCCGCCCGACCAGGTATAACCGATCAGATTCCACGGCAGGCCGGTAAACGCATGGCCGCGGACCCATTCGGCAGCACTCCAGGCAATCGCAAAAGCAAAAATCCGTGCGGGAGCGGCGAGATCCAGGTATCGGGTCAGAAGGCGCAGGAAGAGGAGCGCCAATCCGATATAGACCGCGAAGGCCGCCGGCAGCCCCGCCGCAGCGAACGGCACGAGCCACCAAAAGCGGGCGATATCGACAAACATCGCCGCGGCGATCCAATAGAGCCCGGCGAGAAAGAAGCCAAAACCGAAGACCCAGCCGAGCCGGAACGATCCGCCGGTGCTGCGGCTGCCGTTGTCGAGCCACAGCAAACCGGGGAAAGCCGCCGCCAGCAACGGCGTCATATCGACCGGCGACATCGCCGCCGCCGCGGCGACGCCAAGAAGAAAGGCGAGCCCATAGCGGCGCCAGCCGGTCAACGCTGCAAGATCGAGCGCCAGCCGGCATAGCGGCGTGTCGACCCGAGAACCGGGGCGGATGCGGTAAATTACGGTTTCAGGCACCACCCTCGCCCATTGCTCGTCTCGCTCCCGGCAGATGGCGTACGCGAAGACGCTTGATATGCCGCGGATCGGCTTCAAGCACTTCGAATTCGATGCCGGAGGGATGAGCGATGACCTCGCCACGCTTGGGCACACGACCGGCGAGGGTCGAGACCAGCCCGCCAAGGGTGTCAACCTCTTCCTGGCCGTCATCCGGACGCAGCTGGATGCCTTGCCGCTCCTCGAGGGTTTCGATCGGGGTGCGGGCATCGGCGATCAAGGTGCCGTCGGCGCGCTCGATCAAGCTCGGCGCATCGGCCTCGTCGTGCTCATCCTCGATCTCGCCGACGATTTCTTCGATCAGATCTTCGATCGTGACCAGCCCGTCAATGCCGCCGAATTCGTCGACGACCATCGCGATATGGGTGCGCGCCTGGCGCATTTGCACCAGGAGTTCGAGAACCGGCAGCGACGGCGCCACAAACAACACCTTGCGCAAAAGCGGCGCCAGCTTGGTTTCGCGCCGCTCGGCAACCGGCGGGAGGATGTCCTTCACATGAATAAAGCCAACCACATCGTCAAGCGTCTCGCGATAGATCGGCACCCGCGAGTGTTCCTGGTCGATCATGCATTTGACGACTTCCGGAAACGGCGTTTCGAGATCCAGCGCGACGATGTCGACGCGCGGAACCATGACGTCGGCAGCGGTGCGGTCGTGACCCTTTAGAATGTTGCCGATCAGCACGCGCTCATGAGCGCCCAGCGTATCCGGGCCTTCCGCCGGCGGCTCCTCGATCATCTCATCGATGGTTTCGCGCAAACTGTCGCCGTTGCGCTGTCGACGGATCAGCCGCATCAGGCGGCGCAAGGGGGTAAAAGCCCGTTCGCGGTCGGGCTGGCCGCTGGTTTCAGGCGGCTCGGAAGCGGTCATTGAGAAGTTGATAAGGTCGTTGACGCTCACATGGTGCCGCGATAGGGATCCGCCACCCCAAGCTCCGCCAATATTGACGTCTCCAGCCTCTCCATGACGATGGCGTCGGCATCGCTCGCGTGATCGTGGCCCAGCAAATGTAGCACGCCATGCACGACGAGATGACGGAAATGATCAGCCATCGATTTGCCCTGTTCCGCAGCCTCTTGCGCCACGGTTTCGTAGGCCAGAACCACATCGCCGAGCAGCAGCGGCGCCCCCGCCGGCGATGGCGCTCGCGGATCCCAGCCGGCAAAGGCGAGCACGTTGGTCGACCGGTCGACGCCGCGCCAGTCGCGGTTGAGCCGCCGTTGTTCCGCGTCATCGGCAAGAAGGATGCCGAGTTCGATCCGCTGCCCCGGTGTGACGGCATCCTTTGCCGAGCCGCGCGTCAATGCCAGCCGGGCGGCGGCATCGGCAATCGCCGCAGCGGCAGGCAAGGCGTCATCCCACGCCGTACACAGTAGAGAGGTCTCGATCGACGCGTCGGGCTGGTTCATGACAGGGCGGCAGCACGGGCTGCGCGTTCACGCGCCTCGTAGGCGCGGACGATGCGGGCGACAAAATCGTGACGGACCACGTCGCGATCGGTAAAGCGGACAACCGCGATCCCTTCGACGCCAGCAAGGATCTCAAGCGCCTCGGCAAGCCCCGAACGGGTTGCAGGCGGCAGATCGATCTGGCTCGGGTCGCCGGTCACCACCATGCGCGAGCCTTCGCCCAGCCGGGTCAAAAACATCTTCATCTGCATCGGCGTCGTGTTCTGCGCCTCATCGAGAATGACAAAGGCGCGCGACAAGGTGCGGCCACGCATAAACGCGATCGGCGCCACCTCGATCTCGCCGGTGCCGAGGCGGCGGGCGAGCTGATCGGCGGGCAGCATGTCGCCGAGCGCATCGAACAGCGGGCGCAGATAAGGATCGACCTTGTCGCGCAGATCGCCCGGCAGAAAACCGAGGCGCTCGCCGGCCTCGACCGCCGGCCGTGACAGGATGATGCGCTCGACCTGTCCGGTCATCAACAGATCGACCGCAGCGGCGACCGCGAGATAGGTCTTGCCGGTTCCGGCAGGACCCAGCCCAAAGACCAGCTCGTTCTCGCGCAACGCCCTGATGTAGGCAGCTTGTCCGGCGGTCCGCGCGGCGATGCGCCGCTTGCGGGTGCGAAAGGCGGCGTCTTCCTGCCACAGGCTGAGACTGCGGTCGGCGATCTCGGCCTGAGCCAGTCTCAAGGCGGCTTCGACGACCGGCAGATCGATGTCCTGGCCTTGCTTTAATCGGTCGTAAAGCCGCGACAAGGCGAGATGGGCCACCTCGATCGCCGCTGGCGGTCCGGAAATGACCAGCCGATTGCCGCGGGTGATCAGGGATACGCCAAGTTGTCGCTCGACCCGATCGAGATGCTGGTCGCGCTCGCCATAAAGTGAGGCAAGCAGCAGATTATCGTCGAATTCGAGCTGGGTGCGCGCGTCGGCCAAGTCGGCGGCAGCCGTTTCCGAGCGAAGCGCGGTCATGCGGCGAGGCTCCCGGACAGGCTGTTCTGACCGGCCCCCGATATGGTCGCCGCCACGATCTCGCCAATGCGGCCGGCATCGGCGTCGAGGTGGACGCTTTGCAGATAGGGGCTGCGGCCGACGAGCTGGCCCGGATGCCGCCCCGGCTTTTCCAGCAATACCGGCAATCTGCGGCCAATACAGCCGCGGTTGAACCGGCGCTGCTGCCGCGCCAGCAGCGTCTGCAACTCGGCCAACCGCTCACTTTTGACCCGGTCGGGCAGCTGACCCGGGGCCGTCGCCGCCGGGGTACCGGGCCGCGGCGAATACTTGAACGAAAATGCCTGGGCAAAGGAGATCTCGTCGACAAGGGCGAGCGTGGCCCGGAAATCGGTCTCGCTTTCACCCGGAAAACCGACGATCAGGTCGGTGGACAGCGCCAGATCGGGTCGCGCCGCACGCAGCCGGTCGACCACCCGTCGATAATCGTCCGCGCTGTGCCGCCGGTTCATCGCCGCAAGAACGTGGTCGGACCCGCTCTGCACCGGCAGATGCAGAAACGGCATCAGCTGCGGCACGTCGCGGTGAGCTGCGATCAGACTGTCATCGACATCGCGCGGATGCGAGGTGGTGTAGCGGATGCGGTCGAGCCCCGGCAACACGGCAAGCGCCTCGATCAGCTGTCCCAAACCGCATGGCTCGCCATCCGGGCCGGCGCCGTGATAGGCGTTGACGTTCTGTCCGAGCAGAGTGATTTCGCGCGCGCCGGCGGCAACGAGTTGGCTCGCCTCGTCGAGGATTTGTGCGACCGGCCGCGAATACTCCGCACCGCGGGTGTAGGGGACGACGCAGAACGTGCAGAACTTGTCACAGCCTTCCTGCACCGTCAGAAAAGCGGTTACCCCTTGCCCCAGCCGGGTCGGCGGCAGGTCATCAAATTTGGGCTTCTCGGGAAAGCTGATATCGACAACGCCGGCGTTTCCGGCTTGCAGCGCCTGCATCACCATTTCGGGCAGGCGCTGGTAGGTCTGCGGCCCAAACACCAAATCAACAAACGGGGCGCGGCGGCGGATCTCCTCGCCCTCGGCCTGAGCGACGCAGCCGGCAACCGCGACCAGCATGTTGCCCTTGCTTTGCTGCGCTCTGCGCAGCTTCAAGGCGCGGATCTTGCCAAGTTCCGAAAACACCTTCTCCGCCGCCTTTTCGCGAATATGGCAGGTGTTGAGGATCACAAGATCGGCGTTTTCGGGCGTCTCGGCCCGAACAAAGCCAAGCGGCGTCAATAACTCGGCCATGCGCGCCGAATCATAGACATTCATCTGACAGCCGTGGGTCGCGATAAACACGCGCTTGGTCACATTCCACACCCCTTCTGAGCCGATCGCATCCTGATCACGGCGGTACCGCCGCCCCGGCAATCGCCAGACTTGCCCGGGGCGCCGCCTTTGGCGGCTCTGGTACCGGCTGCGGGTGGCCAGACACGGCGCTGGCGACACCGCCGACGACACGGGCATAGCAATAGCTCGCCAGCGCCTTGCGCGAACCACAATCGGCGAAATAGGTGGGCGGGTGAAACTCGACGACGATCTCGACCGTCCCGAGCCCGATCATCGCCCAAAGATGCGGCGCCAGTTCGGCGGTGCCGCACCAAATGAAATAAGGGCGCAGCAAGCGACCAAGTGGAATACCGTCGAGCCTCGTATATGCGATCGAGACCGGTTGGACCGCGATCGGCGCGGTCGCCTCGGCCGCTTCGGCGGCGCTGAACAAGGCACTCTTGAACGGCAGCACATGGTTACCGTCGCCGCTGGTCCCTTCCGGGAACAGGATCAACGCATCGCCCGCGGCAAGGCGCGCAGCCATCGCATTGCGCTGGGATGCGGTGCTGCGGATCTGGCGATCGACAAAAACAGTGCGCTGCAGCTTGGCCAACCAGCCGAAAAGCGGCCAGGCCGCAACTTCGGTTTTGGCGACGAACGAGCCCGCGATCAGCGACCCGAGCACGGTGATGTCGGTATAGGAAACGTGGTTCGACACAAACAGCGCCGGCCGCTGGCCCGTCGGCGTGCCGATCGGGCGGACGTCAAACCCCAGGATCCGGCAGCACCAGCGATGATAGAAGGCGGGAAACGTGCGTGTCCATGGGCGGCGCAGGACGAGACCCAGCGCCTGCACCGGCATCAGGCTCAGGGTCCAAACGAGATACAGCGCGATCCGCGCGAGCCTTAGCGTCGGCGAACCCATGCCGTCAGGACGTCCATTCAGCTCCCGCCCAATTACCCTTGACATCTTTGGCTTGGCGCACGTAATGCCGCGAATACTTCTCGGTCACAAGGTCGGTTTTGACCACGATACAGACGTCTATAGTATTGAAGTCGGCATCGATCACCGCCCCTTCACCGACAAAGCCGCCGAGTCGCAGATATCCCTTGATCAGTGGCGGCAACCCGGCAAGTGCGCGCACCGGGTCAATCGCCGAAAGCGGCAGTCGGCACATCTCGACATAGCGATCGGCAAGCGCCCGCGCCCGCAGCGACGGAGCCGCAAGGTGATAATGATGCAAGTAGGACAACGGCACCGCCAAGTTGTCGGGATCGGTGCCAGGCAGACTGGCACACCCAAACATCAGATCGATGTTATAGTAGAAAACATAGGCGGCGATCCCGCTCCACAACAATTGCGCCGCCGAGCGCTGGCGGTAGGCGGTGTCGACGCAGGACCGGCCAAGCTCCAGGACTTCGCCGGGATAGGCGACGAGCCGCGCGATATCAAATTCAGCGGCAGAATAAAACCCGCCAAGGCGTGCCGCCAGCTCGCGCCGGATCAGCCGGTAGGTGCCGACGATCTCGGGTCCGGCGCCGCGACTGTGGTCGAGCACGAGCAGGTGATCGCAACGCTCGTCGAAGCGGTCGAAATCACGTCGCAGAATTTGCGCCTCGACCGCCGCTCGCGCCCCCATCGTCTCGTAAAACACCCGATAGCGAAGCGCCTGCGCCGCCTCGATATCGGCTGCGCTCTCGGCCAACCGGACTTGCAATGGCCCCGACCGGATGTCGACAATCGGCGATCGTACCGGTGCGCTGCTCCGTCCCGGGGACGGATTGCCCGGCGCAAATGCGGTGCCTTCGATCACGCCGAGAAACCGCGTTGCGCACCGGCCGTGGCGCCGTCGGGAGCCGGCCGCGCCGCCGCCGACAGCCGGGCGTGCCGGCTCGCAGCCGGAGACTGTCGGTTCATCACTCGATGCCGCGCCCGGTTTTGGTGCCTCGCGGCACGGCATAGAGTTCGAGGCGGTGGCCGACGAGATCATAGCCGAGTTGATCGGCAACGACCCGCTGCAGTTTTTCAATCTCTTCGTTGTTAAACTCGATCACCCGTCCCGACTGCAGGTCGATCAGATGGTCGTGATGGGCGCTGGGCATTTCCTCATAGCGCGACCGTCCGTCGCCGAAATCATGACGGGCCAGGATATTCGCCTCCTCGAACAGCCGGACGGTGCGATATACGGTAGCGATGCTGATATGAGGGTCGATCGCGGTGGCCCGGCGATAGACCTGTTCGACATCGGGATGATCGGCGGATTCGGACAGGACACGGGCGATGACGCGGCGTTGCTCGGTCATCTTCAGCCCTTTATCGAGGCAGAGTTGCTCTAGCCGCGAGATCATCGCGTCTCCGTCATGAACGCGTTCCCGGCACAGGATAGCGCAAAGCGCGACGCGCGCCTACAATCCGCATAAGGCCTCGCGCAACAGCCCGGAGCATCAGCGGCCCGACAGGTTTGCGGCTTCAGGCACGCGGCCGCCGCGCCCGGGTCCCGAGCCCGATCTCCTTGGCCAACCGGCTGCGTTGACGCGCATAATTCGGTGCCACCATCGGATAGTCGGCAGCCAATCCCCACCGCTCACGGTAGGCTTCGGGCGTCATATTGTAAGCTGTCTTCAAATGCCGCTTCAGCATTTTCAGCTTTTTGCCGTCCTCAAGACAGATGATGTAATCGGCGTGGACCGACTTTTTTAGGGGGACCGCTGGTTGCGGTCGCTCCGAAGGCGCCGTCGGTATGCTGCCGATATTGGCCAACGAATGATAGACTTGGTTGATCAGCAGCGGCAAATCACCGACAGCAACTGTATTGTTGGATACGTGCGCCGCGACGATTTCCGTCGTCAGTGCCAGCAAATCGCTGTTTTGATCGGAGTTGGTCATTGGACGGGCCCTACGCTATGCCTCGTCTCGGAATATAAGTAACAATCAAGCGCGGGGCAATCGGGCCAGCAGCCGATTTCTTGTAATCTCGTACCCGACGCAGTGATCGTTTAAACCCGCCCGATTATGTAGCAAATCAGCCATTGCGAACTTAAGTTGCTAACAGAAGGCGCAGGATCAGCGCGTCTGCAAGCCCCGACGAACGGCGATAGTAATTGGTGCGTCGTCCAACTTGTATAAACCCATGCGCGGTGTAGAGAGCGCGCGCCGCAATGTTGTCCTCGGCTACTTCAAGAAACAGGATGACGCGGCCGCGCCGCCGCGCCTCCTCAATGATCGCCAAGAGCAATGCCCCACCGATTCCGGCCCTGCGCTGCGCCGGCATAACCCCGAGGGTCAGAATCTCGCACTCCGTGCCGAGATCTTGCGCCAGTACCAGCCCAACCGCTGCTTGATCCTCGGCTCCACTGTCGTCGACGGCAATTCGGCCAAAGACTCCGGCCATCGCGATGATCTCGGCGATCGCCCGCGGCGGCCACGGATCGTCGGGAAAACAACTGGCGTGAAGCTGCGACAGCGGCGCCGCCAGCACCGCGACCGCATCGTGCGGGACCGGTTCCAGCCGGATCATCTGCGGCCGGGCAGCGGCTGCCCCGGTGCCATTGTCCCCGGTGCCAGGGTGACGTCCGGCGAGCGCAGGTAAAGCGGCCGCACGACCCCCGCCACGGCGCCGCAGCGCCACTGCCGCAGCGCCTTTTGGAGCGCGCCCGTGACCGGCGCCGCCTCGAGGACCGTCACATCAAACTGGCGGGCGAGGGCCTCGGCGGCAAGCGCGGCGGCGTCGCCGGCAATGAGGATGCCGCGGCCCGAAGCCGGGGCGACGACAGCAGCGAGCGTTTCCGGCAAGCCCGCCGCGGGTCTGGAGAGCGGGTTCAATCCGCAGTCGAAGAGCTGGAAGTAAAGGTCCGCGCGACGGCTCTCCAGCGCCACCAGCAAACAGCGGTCGGCCAGTACACCGCGCGGGAGCGCCTCGGCCACCGACTCAAAGCTGCTGATGCCGAAGAGCGGCCGGCCGCTTGCAAGGGCGATCCCGCGCGCCGCGGCGAGGCCGACCCTGATGCCGGTAAAACTGCCCGGACCGGTCGTCACCGCGATCAGTTCAAGGGCCGACGGCGTAAGCCCGGCCGCACCGACGACGTCGTCGATCATCGGCAGCAACGCCTCGGCCTGCCCGTGCATCATCGCCGCGCATCTGATCGCGAGCAGTTCGTCACCGCCGGCAACCGCCGCGGCACAGGCGCTGCCGGCCGCGTCAATCGCCAGGACGACCGGGCCGGAATCCGGCGAAGGGTGAGCGGGCGGCGGGATCAGATGGCGCGGACCTCGACCACTTCGGGAATATAATGGCGCAGCATGTTTTCGATACCCGCCTTCAACGTCGCCGTCGAACTCGGACAGCCCGAGCACGAACCCTGCATGTGCAAGTAGACGACTCCATCCTCGAAGTCGTGAAAGATGATGTCGCCGCCGTCCTGCGCCACCGCCGGCCGCACCCGGGTCTCGAGCAATTCTTTGATCTGGGCGACGACTTCGTCATCCTCGTCTTCGGCATCGTGGCCTGGAGCCGCGTCGGATATTTCGACGCCCTCGGCAAACACCGGCCGGCCGGTTGTGAAATGCTCCATGATCGCGGCAAGAATCGCGGGTTTCAGATGGTACCAGTCGCCGTCATCCTGCTTGGTGACGGTAATGAAATCGGTGCCGAAAAAGACGCCGCTGACCTCGGGCAAGGAGAATAGCCGCTCGGCCAAGGGCGACGCACTCGCCGCCGCCGGTTCGGTGAAGTTGGCGGTCCCCTTTGCCATCACCGTGCGCCCGGGAAGAAATTTCAGGGTCGCCGGGTTTGGCGTCTGCTCGGTCTGAATGAACATCGGCGGCTCCATGACGGGGTTAACGCGGCCCGATCTCTAGCATGGGAGGCTCGCCTCGCCGTTTCAACCCCAACGCTGGCAGCCGCTGTCGGTCCGCCGCCCGCCGCTGCCGCCTGACCGTCCGAAGGGCTGCCCGGCACCGCCCGGTTTACCGCGGTTTGTTGTTGCGGTTTGGTGTCAAGGGCGCAGCAAGCCGCTGATCCGCTGCGCCTCACGCAAGACCGGCTCGGCGATCGACCGAGCGCGCTCGATGCCACGGCGCAACACTGCGTCGATATAGCCGGGATCGGCCATCAGCCGGCGCATTTCATCGCCGATATGCCCCAGCACCTCGACCGAAAGCGCGGTCAGCGCTTCCTTGAATTCGGAGAAGTTGCGGCCGGCAAAACGGCCAAGCGCAGCCTCGCGCGGGAGACCGGCGAGTGCCGCGTAGATGCCGATCAGGTTGTCGGCCTCGGGGCGGCGCTCGAGATCGGCGAGTGTCGACGGCAACGGCTCGGGATCGGTTTTGGCGCGGCGGATCTTTAAGGTGATCGCTTCGGCATCGTCGGTCATGTTGATGCGCGAATAATCCGAAGTATCGGATTTCGACATTTTCTTGGTGCCGTCGCGCAGGCTCATGACGCGCGTCGCCGCCCCAAAGATCTGCGGCTCGGGCAGCGGAAAGAAATCCCGCTCGTAACGGCGATTGAAGGCGCCGGCAATGTCGCGCGCCAGTTCGAGATGTTGCTTCTGATCTTCGCCGACCGGCACATGGGTCGCCTTGTACACGAGGATGTCGGCAGCCATCAGCACCGGATAGGAATAAAGCCCGAGCCCGGCCATCTCGCGCTGCTTGCCCGCCTTTTCCTTGAACTGTGTCATCCGGTTGAGCCAGCCGAGCGGGGTCAGGCAGGCGAGCAGCCAGGCGAGTTCGGCATGAGCCGGGACCATGCTCTGGTTGAAGATGATGCAACGCTCCGGGTC
This sequence comes from Allostellaceae bacterium, assembly GCA_035509615.1. Taxonomy (GTDB): domain Bacteria; phylum Pseudomonadota; class Alphaproteobacteria; order ATCC43930; family CGMCC-115725; genus AP-15. The sequence continues at coordinate 14,575 of DATJLK010000123.1, forward strand.
GATGCCCGCGGCAATGTAGGCGGCGGTCACCTCGCGCGTGCTGGCGCGCAATTCCTCAGGGTCCTGCGGCAAGGTCAGGGCGTGCAGATCGACGATGCAGAAGATGCATTCGTAGTCGTCCTGCAGCGCCACCCAATTGCGGATGGCGCCCAGATAGTTGCCGAGGTGCAGATTACCGGTGGGCTGAACACCCGAGAAGATGCGATTCATAGCGCGTGTTATCGCCGAGACAGAGCCGCGGTCAAGCCGGTTGACGGCGCAGCCGGCCCCGCAAATCGCGCCAATCGGCGACCCCGAGCAGGACGGCGAAGATTGCGAAAGTGGCAAGCCCGGCGCCGCATAGACCGGCAAGCGCGGTGATCCGGATCGGGACCGTCGCCAGCAATGCCGGGGCCAACGCCGAGCGCAACAGCGCCAGCACCATGCCCATGCCGAGTGCTGCCCCCCCGATCCGCGGCAGATTGCGGCGTGCCCGCCGATCAAACCCGAAATGCCGGCGGCGCACCAGCAACACCAGCAACGTCATCGCATTGAGCCAGCCGGCGCAACTCGTCGCCAGAGCGATCCCGACATGCGCCAGGAATTGCATCAAAATCAGGGTGAGGGCGAGATTGACCGCCATTGCCGCCACCGCGATCTTGACCGGGGTGGCAGTGTCATGGCGCGCGAAGAATGCCGGGGCCAGCACTTTGACCAGGACAAACGCCGGCAGACCGGCGGCATAGGCGGCGAGCGCCGCCGCGGTGGCGGCGGTATCCGCCGGGCTGAAGGCGCCGCGCTGGAACAGAACCGCGAGGATCGGCTGCGCCAGTACTATCAGCGCGACCGCCGCCGGCAAGGTCAGCAGCAGCGCCAGTTCGAGCCCGCGATTTTGTGTCGCCACCGCCGCATCGTGCTCGCCAAGCCGCAGTTGACGCGACAATGGCGGCAGGATGGCGGTGCCGACCGCGATCCCGACGACGCCGAGCGGCAGCTGATTAAGCCGGTCGGCATAGTAGAGAAACGACACCGAGCCGCCCGGCAGAAACGACGCCAGTGCCGTTGAGATCAACAGATTGACCTGGGTCACGCCGGCGCCGACCGCACCCGGGCCCATGATCACCAAGGTGCGGCGCACCTCCGGGGTCAGGCGCGGCCGTGGCAGCCGCAATGCCAGACCGGCACGTGCGCAGGAAGACATCAGCCACAAAAACTGGGCGAGCCCGGCGGCGGTGATGGCCCAAGCCAGCGCGCGGCCGTCATGCCAATGAAACCGCCGCATCATCAGCAAGGCCGCGATCAGGAACAGGTTGAGCAGAGTCGGGGTCGCCGCAGCAGCGGCAAAACGCTCGACCGAATTCAGCACCCCGCCCTGCAGCGCCACCAGGGCAATAAATAAAAGATAAGGAAAGGTGATGCGGGCGAGATCGACGGCCAGGGAAAACTTTGCCGGGTCGTCGCTGAACCCCGGTGCGATCACATGCATCAAAGACGGCATCACGATCTCGCCGGCGAGGACAAAGATCAGCAACGCCGCGAGCAGCACCGCCAGCGCGTCTTCGGCAAAGACGCGCGCCGTCTCCCTGCCGTGCTGCGCCATGGTTCCGGCAAACAGCGGGACGAAGGCGGCGCTGAACGCACCCTCGGCAAACAGCGAGCGGAACAGATTTGGCAGTCGCTGCGCCACAAAAAACGCGTCCGCCACCGGCCCCGCACCCAGCAACGCGGCGGTCAGGATGTCGCGAACAAAACCCATGACCCGGCTTACCAGGGTGTAGGAGCCGACCGTAGCGACAGAGCGCAAAAGCGACATGGGTAGCGGGTTTAGTCGAAAACCCCGCCCGGGAAAACGTCGATGCTGTTCGCCGTGTTTGCGGCTAGGCTCATCTCGCCAGCTGACGCAAAGCGGTCGGTCCAAGCGCAGACCGGTACCGGGATCATCGATCCCGCCGCACCGGCGAAGATCCTGCCAGACCGGCCAACCGGCGGGAGCGCGGGTGACCCGCCCGCAGGCGCGTCTGCGGCACGGGATCCGCCATTCCGCCCGACTGCTGCGGGCTACGCCGTCTGACCGGAGAAATGCCGCATCAGCCAGTCAAGGGTCTCCTTTGGCGCCTCCTCGGGCACGTAATGCCCACAAGGCAGCGCCCCGCCGCCGCGAATATCGGTCGCGTAATGGCGTTGCCAGACCGCGAGCACGTCGCCATGGACGCCCTCGGTGTGGCTTTTGGCGCCCCAGATCACCAGCAACGGCACCGTGATCTTGCGTCCGGCCTCGAAATCGGCCTTGTCCATCTCAAAGTCGCAGGTCGCGCAGGCGCGGTAGTCGGCGCACGACCCCTTGATCGTCTTCCAGTTGAAGCAGCGGACATATTCGGCAAACGCCTCGGGATCAAAAAAGCCAAGACCGATGCCGGGCTTCGACAGTTTCTTTTCCATGAAATATTGCGCCGGGATGCCGGCCAGCATCCGCTCGGGAAAATCATAGGGCTGGGCCATCAACGCCCAATGCCACGAGCGCAACGCCCATTCCCGCGAGGTATGGGTCCAGATGTGGTGGTTGGGCAGGATGTCGATCAGCGCCGCGCGCTTGACCCGGTCGGGATGGTCGAGGCACATGCGCGCCGTGGTGCGGGCGCCGCGATCATGCCCGGCGACAAAGAATTCGCGATAGCCGAGCTTTTCCATGACCTCGACCTGGTCCTGCGCCATCGCCCGGAACGAATAGTTGATGCTGTTCTCACCGGCATCGTCGGGGCCGACGCTGTCGCCGTAGCCGCGCAGATCGGCTGCCACCACATGGAAATGCCTGGCGAGATCGGGAGCAATCTTGGCCCAGGATGCATGGGTCAGCGGGTTGCCGTGCAGCAACAGCAATGGCGGGCCGTCGCCGCCATGGCGCAGATTGATCCGTGCGCCGCCGGTTTCGATCTCGGTCCGGGTGAACCCTTCGAACATTCCCTTCTCCTTCGTTCTGCCGCTGCCAACACAATCTGCTCTTGCTCGCCACCCGCCTTGCTCCTCGCGGTGACCAAATCATAAGGAAGAAAAAAGCTGGGCGCAAAGCGTCTGCACCGCATCTGCGCTAGTGAATCGTCGGTCGAACCCAGAACCAGGCAGCATGGCGAACCGCCAATGAACAGCTTTGCGATGATCTTTGGGCATTTGCGTATGGATCCCGCCATCGCCAAAGGCGGCGCTCAGCCTGTTTTTCGGCATTGGCATCGAGGGCCAGCCCGATATTGCCGTTCGCAAGGAGATCGTCGCAGGCCAACATGTCGTCAGCGGCAAGACGCCATTGAGGCGCGGAAGAAGTCGACGCCCTCAAACGCCTGCTTCGCGACCTGCGAGGTGCCGCCCGAAAACACCAATCACTCGAAGCACGCGGAAGTGTCGCAGCTTCTGTATCAGCCTCCCGTGATCTGGAATTAACCTGCCGCCGTCGCCGTGAGCTTCGATCTGCCGGAAATACTGC
>DATJLK010000124.1:0-24695 GCA_035509615.1 Allostellaceae bacterium
TCCGACGAAAACACCTGGAAGGTGCCGTTTTTGAGCCCGGCCCACACCGCCTCCTGGGCGGCATGGTCGCGCGGCGGCGGGCTGCAGCAGAATTTCGCCCCTTCGAGCCCGGGTTTGGCGATGTCGTCGGCGGTCAGAAACAGATATTGCGGGCAGGTCTCGCCATAGATCTTGAGACCTTTGGTCTGAGCGTTGCGGATCACCTCGATCGCCTCCGCCGCCGAGACATGCACCAGCAGGATCGGCACGTCGAGCAATTGCGCGAGATTGACCGCACGGTTGGTAGCCTCGCCCTCAGCCAGCCGGGCATGGCTTACCGCGTGATAGCGCGGCGCGCCGAGCCCACGCTGCAACAGCTGCGCCGTCAGCCATTTGATCATGTCGTAATTCTCGGCATGAACCATGACGAGGGCACCTTCGCGCCGTGCCAGGGCCAGGATGTCGAGCATCTGGCCATCGTTCAGCTGCAGCAGGTCGTAGGTCATGTAGACCTTGAACGAGGTATAGCCGTCGCGGATCAATGCCGGCAATTCCTGACCCATGACCTCGGCGGTCGGGTCCGAAATGATCAGGTGAAAGGCATAGTCGATGACCGCCTTCGGTCGCGCCGCCTGATGGTATTCTTCGACCACTTGCCGCAATGACTGGCCGCGATGCTGGGCGGCAAAGGGGATCACCGTCGTCGTGCCGCCAAAGGCCGCCGCGACCGTGGCACTGTAAAAATCATCGGCACAGACAACCCCGGCCGAGGAGCGCTGTTCGATATGGCAATGGCTGTCGATGCCGCCCGGCAACACCAGCCTGCCGCTCGCATCGATCTCGCGCGTCCCCGCTGCGAGGTTGCGGCCGAGCGTCGCGATGACACCGTCCTTGATCCCGACATCGCACGCATACGTGTCGGCCGCGGTCACCACCGTGCCGTTGCGGATCACCAGATCATATTCGGGCATGTCGTCCTCGCGAGTTGGGTCAGTCGCCGTGCGCGGCGCCGCGTTTCTCGCCGGCTTCGAACCCGGCGATGACGTGGCCGATCCGTTGCTCCGCGTTTCGTTTGCGCGGTTGTCGTCGCGAACAAGCCTTATCTCATCGGATGGGGCGCGCCTAGACCATGATGTTGGCGGCTATACCTGCCGGATCAGACGCGCCCGCTCGCCGCGGCAGCATAAGCCATCCTTATCGGCAATTCCCGCCCGCCGGCGACATCGCCTCTTCTATCGCCGGCCGGTCAAGCGTTACTGTAACGCGACATGTCGTTGCCGAGGGCCATCCCATGACCGAGCCATTCGCCCATCGCCCGACGATCGCCGTGACCCGTCATGCGATCGCCGCCGGCCATTACCTTGCCGCGACCGCCGGGTTCAACATTTTGCAGGCCGGCGGTAACGCGATCGACGCCGGATGTGCGGCGGGCATCGCCCTTGGCGTGCTGCAGAGCGATCTTGTCGATGTCGCCGGGGTGGCGCCGATCATGATCTATCTCGCCGGGACCCGCGAGGTTGTAACGATCGCCGGGCTTGGGACCTGGCCCAGGGCGCTCGACCCTGAATTGTTCTTGCGCGAGCACGGCGGCAAGATCCCAAAGGGTGTGCTGCGCACGGTTGTCCCGGCTGCCCCCGATGCCTGGATCACGGCTCTGAAGCGCTATGGCACGATGAGCTTTGGTGAGGTCGCCGCAGCCGCGATCCAGCTCGCGGGCGAGGGTTTTCCGATGTACCCGCTGATGGCCGCGAGCCTCGAGCGCCATGCCGAGGCGCACCGCGGCTGGCCGTCTTCGGCGGCGATCTTTCTGCCCGAGGGGCGCGTGCCGCAACCGGGCGACATCTTCCGCCAGACCGATCTTGCCGCCTCGTTGCAATACATGGCCGACGAGGAACGCGCTGCCGCCAGCGGTGCCGGTGGTCGCGGTCGCGAGGTCGGCCTGGAAGCGGCGCGCGATGCGTTCTACCGCGGCGACATCGCCAAAAAGATCGTCGCCTTTATGAAGCAGGAGGGCGGGCTGCTGTCGGCCGCGGATCTCGCCCAATACCATTCGCCGGTCGGTCCGGCCGAGCGTCGCCGGTTTGGCGATCTCGAAGTCTATACCTGCGGCGCCTGGTGCCAGGGGCCGGTGCTGCTGCAGACCCTGGCCTTGCTCGAAGGCGCCGATCTCAAGGGCCTCGGTCACAACAGCGCCGACTATGTCCACTACCTGGCCGAGGCGCTCAAACTCGCCTTCGCCGATCGCGAGGCCTATTACGGCGACCCGGCGATGGTCGAGGTCCCGCTCGCGACCCTGATATCCGAAGAATACGCCGCCGAGCGCCGCCAACTGATCCGCCCGGACCGCGCCTGGCCCGAGATGCCGCCGCCCGGCCAGCTCGGCAGCCAGGCCGGCCGCGGCTTTGGCCACTTCCCCCGACCATCGGGCGACCCCAACCCCGAGCCCGACACCTCCTATGTCTGCGCCGCCGACCGCTGGGGCAATGTGTTTTCCGCCACCCCGAGCGACGGCTCCTACGGCTCGCCGGTCGTCCCCGGGACCGGGTTGATCCCATCGAACCGGGGCTCGCAATCGCGCCCCGACCCGCGCCATCCGGCCGGGGTGGCGCCGGGCAAGCGGCCGCGGCTGACCCCGAACCCGGCGCTGGCGATCCAGGGCGGCGATCGGTTCATGCCGTTCGGCACTCCCGGCGGCGATGTCCAGACCCAGGCGATGCTGCAGGTGCTGCTGAATCGGTTTGTCTTTGGCCAGGACCTGCAAACCGCGATCGAGAGCCCGCGCTTTGCCAGCTACAGCTACCCGTCCTCCTTTGCCCCGTTCGACTACCACCCGGGGCGGCTGGCGATCGAGGCTCGAATCCCCGAACCGGTGATCGCCGAACTCGCCCGCCGCGGTCACGAAATCCAGCGCTGGCCCGAATGGATCTGGACCGCGGGGGCGGTATGCGCAATCGATGTCGACCGCCGCCGCGGCCTGATCGAGGCCGGCGCCGACCCGCGCCGCGCCGCCTATGCGCTGGGCTGGTAGCCGACATCCCGCCATCCTGACCCCCGGCGCCACACCCAACCGCGGCCGAAATTCGGTGTGACCGGGAAATTTCGGGAAGCGAGGCGGTACGAACGCGAATGCTCCGAACTTCTTGCAGCCATTGAACCAAGGCCGACGCAACTCGGCCCTCACTCGTTCGCGCCGCTTCCACACAGCTCCAGCCGAGGATTACCATAGACTGGCTTCTTGGCCGGACCATGGTGACGAAAGTCGCTTGCGGCCGGGACAGCGTCCGGTTGGGGTACGAGGGAGCTAAGCGGCGCAGCCAATCCCCCGGAGCGCAACCCACACTGCGGCTCGCATCGTGCCGACCGGCCCTTGGCTTACTTCCGCTTTTCCGGTTGCGACCAGAGGCTCGGGTGGTGCCCGACCATTGGTTGGCGACCGAAAACAGGAAAGGGAACATCAAACGAAACGGCTCACAGCTGCCATCGATCCGGTAAGCATGGTCAGGGTCAGCCAAACGCCTTCAATCCGTCCGAAAGCCGTACAAAAGATCGTCGGAGATTTTTACATCCTGGGATGGCTAGAATAATCCCATAAGCCGCGGAAGCTGCGAAACTTTCCGGACTCCTCCCGAGATTAACCTCCTTAACCCCGTCGGAGCCTTTTACACTTTGCGCGATCGTCAGACCGCCATTCGCCGACCTGGCGAAAATGCCCAATATTAATCAAAAGTATATATGGTTGGCATTAAATTTGCTTCTGCCGTTGTGGAGGTTGCAAATTTGAGGGAGGAACAAGATGAGAAACTTGGTCAGAACCATTATGGCGGGTGCGGTGATTGCGCTCGCGGCGACGGCCACCGGGGAAACGGCGAATGCCGCCGCGTGCGCGGCCACGACGCTGGATAACTATCTAACGCCCGGCTTCAGCTGCACGATCGGCGACAAAACTTTCTCGGGGTTCTCGTATACTCCGGGTACTATGGGAACCGGCGTTGCGTCGCCGGCTACCAGCGTATCGGTGATGCCGCTTGGGGCGCCGGCGTATGGCTTCACGTTCACCGGAATCTGGAATTCCGGGACCGATGGCACGGGCGATGCCGGTCTAGACTACACGGTGTCGACGACGAGTGGTCTGCCGCTGATCAACAGTGCGGCGCTGTCGCTGGTCGGCGCTTTGACCGGAACCGGCGCTACGGGCACCGTCGGCGAAACCGTATGCGAGACGCCCGGCTGCACGACAGCGGATCTTCTTAGCGTTAGCCTGGCTGGACCCGCCTCCGACTCGGTTGACCCGTTGAGCTCCGGCCCGGTGGCGAGCGTCATGATCATGAAAAACATCGATTCGATGTCGGGTGCTGGTGGTAGTACTGCGTCGATTTCAGTGGTGAGAAACACGGTGGATCAAACGACGATCCCCGAACCGGCATCGATGGTGTTGCTGGGTTCTGCTCTGCTTGGCCTTGGTGCGATGCGCCGGCGGCGCAAATCCGCGTAAATCCTCGATCGGTCTACCTTCCGCTGACAAAACGGCGCCTAGGGGCGCCGTTTTGTTTTGCCGGAACTGGTCCGCAACGGCCCCTCGCGGTCTGTTGGGAGCCACCGTGTTCACCGACAGCCCACCCAGTTGTAAGAGACGCCGACGTGGCGGCGAGGCGCGCGGCACATCGGGCCGGCCGTTCGACGCCACGCGATCGGCTCTAGCGCCGCAAAACGTTGCGCCATGGCACCTCGCACAACGCCGGCGGGTGATGAAGACGGGTACCGGCAACTTCGGCCTCGCGACGCCGTGCGATGACCATCTGCCAAGACACGGCGCTGTGTGCGGCTGGGTTGGCGGACCGGGCAGGCGAATGGTGCGGCAGACCGGCACGGATCAACGAGAGCCGCCGATTTCGAGATATTATCACAAATTGTGAATATTACTCATCATATATTTGCTAATCTGCGCACTGGTGAATAATCATCTCAAATATAATACTTGATACCGGTGGTTTTGCGTGGGCTTCGCGCTTGGTTCCCGGGGCGGGCGCAGCCTTCGACCAGAGGCGAAGCCACTGTGCAGCCGAACGCGGCGGCGGAAAGCCTTACCCGCCGGCAAGCGTGCAAATTTCGATTTTAAATGATTGGTCATCATGCTGCTGAAAAAATCTTTACCGATAAAAAATTATTTGGCAGAATCCTGACGAGTGCCGTGACGAATAAATGCCACCTGTAGTAAAATTATGTCTTTTAATGTACCAAATGGCAGTATCCAATGATGAACCCTAGGATCGCTCGACCGCAGTTCATCATATTGGCGCGAGGAATGCACGGGTTTAGAGGGCTTTGCCACCATTCCGCAAAATTCGCCGCTGAACCCTGCGACCCCTTTGCAGCGAGGGCCCCTCCGACCCGCAGCTTCTGGAGTTAGTTATCTAATTTACGTCTGTTGGACAGGCTGAACGTCCGTCCAAGCCAAAGTTCTCCAGCATCAAGTTCTCCGTCATCGCCGCCAACCCGGCGAGCAGGGAAATTCTGCGTCATTTAAGAGAAAACTCGATCAAGGGAAACGTCGCCATGATCAAAAAGCTCTTGTTTGTGGCCATAGCTTGGCTCGCCGCCTCTCCTGCGCTTGCGCAGACCCAGACATTGACGATCGGCGTCGCCGGGAAGAGTACCGTCGTCAACACGGCTCCCTATGGAACCGTCGTCGATGCGCTGATGGCATCGAATTCAAGCGGCACCCGGGTCCAGGGCGTCACCTGGACGATCAGCAACCCGGACTTTTATATCGACGCCCTCGGCGACCTGCATACAGCGTGGTCCAGCATAATCGCCCCCGGGCCGCAAACCATGACGATCACCGCTGCGGCGTCAGGATACACTACTGCCGCTCTGTCGCTGACGGTGACGGTGACGGGCACGATGGCGCCGCAGACCATGCTGATCACGCCCGTTCAAGTCGCGACTGCATACGACAATTCGCCCCGCGGCACGATCGTCTACTCGCTGACCGTATCACAGCCGAACGGGACCTTGGGAAACCTGTCCTCGGGGGTTACCTGGACGGTCGATAACCCGCTTTTTGCCGTCGTGGACACGACGACCGACGCCGGAATCTACTATTTGACCACGACCTGGACCGGCCAGATCGCGCCCGGGTCTCAGATGGTGAATCTGACCGCCTCCGCTCCGGGATACACGACCGCGACCCTGTCTTTGACGATCGGGGTCGTCGCTGCCGCCAATCCGACGATCACGATCGCCGTCAATGGGGCCAGTTCGGTGCCGGATAACGTGGTCTCGGGGACCGTGGTCGATACGCTGACAGCGACGAATTCGAGCGGCACGGCGGTCCCGGGCGTGACGTTCTCGGTGAATAATCCGAATTTCACGGTCTCCGGCGGAAATCTGACGACGACCTGGACAAGCCCAATTTCGGAGGGGTCCCAGACCATGACGATTACCGCCTCGGCTCCCGGATTTACCACCGCGACCTTGCCTCTGACGGTCACCGTGACCGCGCCCTGTCAGTAGGGGGCGCCCGCAAAACTCAAGGCCTCGAGGCCGCCGTGGCGCGGCCTCGTCCTTTTGCGACTTGCGCGTCCTTGCAAAACTTGCGCATTGACCATTTCTGCTTTGGCGAGCACAGACGCCGGCGGGCAAACCCCGAGAAACGCCAGTCCCGACAAAGATAGGCTGGCAAACGGCTCAGCAAATCTCTGGTGCCGCGCGACCGCTAAATTCTGGGCCCCATCATTCGCCGTTGCTGACCGCCGCTGCGTCCTTCCTCGATATCGGGATCATGTCGCGAGTGAGCGGGACGGATTCGATCGTGACGGTTCAAGTCGATCCGGTGTTTGCGTGTGAGGCTCGGGTTTTCTAATCGCTTCTCGCGGGGTCGACGCCATGGCGCTATCGGTGCAGGATTTTTATCGCAGTTCGAACGGGGATCGCTGGCAGCTGGTGCATGACCCGGCCTCGGGGCGGTCGTTTGTCAGACATGAGCCCAATCTCGCCTCGGGCGGGCGGATCAGCGAATTCGAGGTCGACGAGTTTCTCGACCGGACCGGTACCAGCCCCGAAAACCTCGCTCTACGGGCTCTGCTGGAACGAGAAAGCCGGTAGTGGCGAGGATACTCGACGCGTCCGGCCGCGGTGCCCGAAAGTCGAACTGGCGGCACGGTCACGGCCGATCGCCTTTTGGCGGGTCCGGAGAAATTGACGTCTGACTGTTCGCCCATCAAGATTGATCAAATGATCAACCTCGACCGATGTTGCTGACGGCGCGCGAGGCGGCCGCACGGCTCGGCATCAAGCTCGACACGCTCTATGCCTATGTCAGCCGTGGCCGGTTGCGCTCGGTCATGGTGCCCGGCAGCCGCCAGCGCCGCTACCGCGCCGCCGAGGTCGAAGCGTTGCGCGCCACCGCGGCACCATCGCCGCGCGCCGCCGAACCCGAAGCGCTGACCCCGGTCATCGCCTCGTCGATCTGTCTGATTGAAAACGGCCGGCTCTACTACCGCGGCGAGGACGCGCTGGCATTGGCGGAGACGGCAAGCCTCGAAGACGCGGCCCGGCTGCTGTGGCAGGCCGAGGCCGCAGATGGCGAGTTCGCAGCACTCGGCGAGGCGGCCGAAGGGACCCGATCCGTCGGGTTGATCGCGCGCTGCCAGATGCGGCTCGCGGCCTTGGCGGAGAAGGATCTGCCGGCGCTCGATCTCAGCCGGGCCGGGGTGATCCGCACCGGCCGGCTGATCCTGCGCGAGCTTGCCGCCTGCGTCGCCGCCGCCGCCGGACCGACGGCGGCGCCGGTGCATCGCCAGCTTGCTGCGGCCTGGGCGTTGGACGAAGCCGGCGCCGCGGTCGTGCGCCGCGCTCTGGTCCTGCTCGCCGACCATGAACTGAATGCCTCGACCTTTGTCGCGCGCTGTGTCGCCTCGACCGCAGCCACACCTTATGCGGTGGTGATGGCGGCGCTCGCCGCGTTATCCGGTCGCCGCCATGGTGGCGCCTCGGCCCGCGCCGAGGCATTGTTGCGCGAGCTTGCCGGCGGCGGCGATGCGCTGGCGCTGATGGCCTCCCGGCTCGCGCGCGGCGAGGAGCTGCCGGGCTTTGGCCAGTTCCTGTATCCCGACGGCGATCCGCGCGCTGCGGCGATCCTCGCGGCGGTGAGCGAGGCAGCGGCTCCGGCCGCCGGTAAGGCGATCGCCACAGCGGTCGCGGCCGGGACCCGGCTTGGCGGCCAGCCGCCGAATGTCGATTTCGCGCTTGCCGCGGCGACGACGGCACTTGGCTTGCCGCCCAGCGCGGCACTCGGGTTGTTTGTCGTCGGTCGCACTGTCGGCTGGATTGCGCACGCGATCGAGCAATACGAGAGCGGCGGGTTGATCCGCCCGCGCGCCCGCTACACCGGCCGGCGCCCCGGGGTGTCGTGAGACCGGCGGCCGCCGGTCTGTCGGCGAAGACGAGGCCGGGCCGCGGCGACAACCCGACGGCCGTTATCGGGTTTGCCGGGTTCGCCGCTGATCGGCCTTGCCGTGGCAACGGAACAAATTCAAGCAGCCAGGCGATCGTGATAGGTTTGGGGTGGCAATTAAAGGAGACGACGGTTGAGCGGGCGCGCAGCAGCTTTGCCGGTATCGGACTGGCGCGACGAGATATTCGCGGTTCTGAAGCAGGCGCGGATCGCGCAGGTCGGCTATGTGCCCGATGCCGGGCATGCTCGGCTGATCGATCTGGTCCGCGCCGATCCCGAGATCGACGCGATCCCGCTGACCACCGAAGAGGAGGGGATAGCGCTTGCCGCCGGCGCCTGGCTCGGTGGCCAGCGGGCCGCGCTGTTGATGCAGTCGAGCGGGGTCGGCAATTGCGTCAATATGCTCTCGCTCGCCAAAAACTGCCGCTTTCCGCTGGTCATGCTGGTGACGATGCGCGGCGAATGGGGCGAATTCAATCCGTGGCAGGTGCCGATGGGGACCAGGACCGCAGCGGCACTCGAACTGATGGATGTGATGGTGTACCGCGTCGAGCATACTGAAGCTGCGGCCGAGACTGTCGCCGCCGCAATCGACATCGCCTACAACAGCGATCTTGCGGTTGCCGTGCTGCTGGCGCAGCGGCTGATCGGCGCCAAGCGGTGGACGAAATGATTGGCAACGACCGCCGCCTCGATCGCCGCCTGGCAATGCGGATTCTGCTCGACAAGCGCGACGATCTGCTGGTCGTGACCGGGCTTGGCTCGACCACCTGGGATGCCGCTGCCGCCGGCGACGACCCGCGCAACTTTTATTTGTGGGGGGCGATGGGGTCGGCGGCGATGATCGGGCTCGGCCTCGCGCTCGCCCAGACGCAGCGCCGGGTGCTGGTCATTACCGGTGATGGCGAGATGCTGATGGGGCTGGGCGGGCTGGCGACGATCGGCATCCGGCGGCCGGCGAACCTGGCGATCGCGGTTTTCGACAACGGACGTTATGGCGAGACCGGCATGCAGGCGAGCCACACCGAGGCCGGCGTCGATCTCGTCGCGATCGCGCGTGCCTGCGGCATCAAGGAGACGTTTGACATCACCGACGAATTGGGGGTTCGCGACTTTGCCGCCCGGGCCCACAAATCGGCGACAACCCTGTTCGCCCGGCTAATGATCCGCGCCGACGAGCCGCCGCGGGTTTTGCCGCCGCGCGACGGGGTCCATTTGAAGAACCGGTTCCGCCGCGCCATCGGTCTCGAATCAAGTTAATCGGTCCCGGTGTCCTGGACCCTGAACTTCGCAACATTACCCGCCTCGCCCATCCGGCTCGCCCATCCCGACAAAAGTCGGGTCCCATCCCTGCCGGGCACCGGCCGGAGTTGATCCTCGGGCCGGCCGACGGCGGGACCCGGGAGCGGTATGGACGAGAGAAAAATCCCGGAGACAACTCTGACGAACTTCTGAACCTGGACATTGGAAAGCCACCGCGCCGGATCTTTTCAGACTGCTTCTCGCCGATCCCGATTTGAGATCGGCGCTGAGCCGACACCAAGCCTTCGCTTGTTCAGCCTGTTCGCAGGAAGGTCGGACGCTCTGCCGGTAGACTGGGCCGTGTTGCAACAGCCATTGCACCCGTGGTCGAGCTCTTTGCGGAACCCTTTTTCGCGGCGCTTGACCGCTGTTTCGACCCCTCGGCCGGCGCGTTCCGCGCTTCGATCGATTTTTGATGGATCACCCGCAAAAACGGCAGGGGTGTGCGCACGCGGCATTCTTGACGGGCGGGGCGGGGACAGACGAAAGTTGCAGCTCGGATTGCCCGTTTCGCGTAGAGAGGAAATCGCATCGTGAGTATTGGAAGCCTGCCGCTGGCGAAATTCACCGTTCTCGATCTGACCCATGCCCGCGCCGGGCCGACGGCGGTGCGCCAGCTCGCCGATTGGGGTGCCAATGTCATCAAGATCGAGCGCCGCGGCGATGACGGGCGCGACGTGACCGGCGCCCGGCGCGACGGGTTCGACTTCCAGAACCTGCACCGCAACAAGCGCAGCCTGACGCTCGACTTGAAGACCAAAGAAGGGCTCGAAATCTTTTTCGAATTGGCCAAGACCGCCGATGTCATCGTCGAGAACTTCCGTTCGGAAGTGAAATATCGGCTCGGGGTCGATTACGACAGCGTCAAAAAGATCAACCCGCGCATCGTTTATGGGAGCATTTCCGGGTTTGGCCAGACCGGACCTTATGCGAAGCGGCCGGGGGTCGACCAGATCGCCCAGGGGATGGGCGGGCTGATGTCGATCACCGGGCTGCCGGGGCAGGGGCCGGTGCGGGTCGGCATTCCAATCGACGATCTGTGCGCCGGCATCCTGCTCGCCCAGGGCATCCTGCTGGCGCTGATCGAGCGCGAAACTTCGGGCGAGGGGCAATGGGTGCACACCTCGTTGCTTGAAGCGCAGATCTTTATGCTCGATTTCCAGGGCTCGCGCTGGCTGATGGCGGGTGAGGTCGCCAAGCAGGCCGGCAACGACCATCCGACCGGCATCCCGACCGGCGTGTTCCCGACCGCGGACGGGCAGATCAACATCGCCGCCTCGGGCGATCACATGTTCCGCCGCTTTTGCGAGGCGGCCGATGCGATGGCATTGCTCAACGATCCCGATTACGCAACCGGTGCGGCGCGGTCGAAAAACCGCAAGGCGTTGAACGAGAAGATCGCCGAGATCACCAGAAAGCGGCCCGCCGCCTATTGGATCGAACTGATGAACGAGGTCGGGGTGCCGTGCGGGCCGATCTACTCGATCGATCAGACTTTTGCCGATCCGCAGGTGCAGCATCTCGAAATGGCGCGGCCGATCGACCACCCGAAGCTCGGTCCGCTGAAGGCGGTCGGCCAGGCGATCAACATGACCCGCACGCCGGAGCCCGAGAAACTGCGCCCGACCCCGGGTCTTGGCGAGCACACCGACGACATCCTGCGCGGGCTTGGCTATAGCGACGCCAAAATCGCCGATCTGCGCGCCCGCGCCGTAGTCTGATCCGAAACGCCGCCGCGAAGCGCCACAATCCGCGTCACCCCGCGAGAGCGGCAGCCAGGGCAAGTGCTTTGAAGCCGGCCCTCGCTTCCCGCATCCCCGGGGATGACGACGAAACAGGAGACGCAGACGATGCTCGACCAGCCGATGACCAGCAAGATGATCGCCGAGAAGGATGGGGCGATCGGACGGCTCATCTTCAACAACCCGGCGCGGCACAATGCCGTCTCGCTCGAAATGTGGGAGGCGGTGGCGCAGATCATCGACGATTTCGAGCGTGACGACGGGGTCCGGGTCATTGTCGTCAGTGGCGCGGGCGGGCGCGCTTTTGTTTCCGGCGCCGATATTTCCGAATTCAAGGAACGGCGCGCCTCCGAAGAGGCCGCGGCGGCGTATTCGCGGATTTCCGAGGGCGCGCGGCTGCGATTGCAGGAGACATTAAAGCCGACGATCGCGATGATCCGCGGCTACTGCATCGGCGGCGGTGTCGGAACCGCCCTTGCCTGTGACATGCGGATCGCCGCCGAGGGTTCGAAATTCGGCATCCCGGCGGCAAAACTCGGTCTTGGCTATGCCTATGACGGCATCAAGAAACTGGTCGACCTGGTCGGCCCAGCGCATGCCCGCGAAATCTTTTTTACCGCGCGCCAGTTCACCGCCGAGGAGGCGCGGCGCATGGGTCTCGTCAACCAGGTTGTACCCGAGGCCGAGCTGGAGGCCTATGTCAACAATTATTGTGCGATGATCGCGGCGAATGCCCCGCTGACCGTGCGGGCGGCAAAAGTCGCGATCCGCGAGGCGCTGAGGGACGAGAGCGTGCGCGACCTGGCGCTGTGCAAGCGCCTCGTCGACGAGTGCTTTGCCAGCGCCGACTACGCCGAAGGCCGCACCGCATTCATGGAAAAACGCAGGCCGGTGTTTCAGGGCCGGTGACTGAGGCGAAGAACCCCGGTGGACGGCGCCGTGACCCGCGGAATTGCCGCGGCGCCTCGTCGCTCTTCGCAATGACGGAGAAGGGCTCGGTCATTGTGAGCGCAGCGAAGTGATCCCGGGGTCGTGTATTGAACCGCCGGATTGCCCTAGGGCCTCGCGCCCTGCAATGACGAAGGCGGGCTCGGTCGTTGCAGATGCTAGCGAAGCAATCTCGGGCCCGTGCCCGGTAATTTGTCTACCTGGATTACTGATGTAGCTATGAAGCTCCCTGCCCATAGCCGGTACGACTACGTGCCAATTTATAAGCGCCCGCAATATGACTGGCCGGAAGGCAAACGGCTCGCGGTCACCTTTAACAACAATATCGAATATTTCGCGTTTGGCGCCGGGCTCGGCAGCGATTCGACCGGAGCCGCGGCGGCGCAAAGCCAGCGCAACTATGCCTGGCGCGATTACGGCAACCGCGTCGGCCTGTGGTATTATCTCGACCTGCTCGACGAATTTGCCCTGCCGGGCGCGCATAACGTCAATTCGGCGGTGCTGGAGGCCTGCCCCGAGATCGGCGAGCGGCTCAATGCGCGCGGCGATGAATATGTCGGCCACGGCCGCACCAATTCGGAGCGCCAGGACATCCTGTGGGAGCAGGATGAGCAGCGGCTGATCATGGAATGCACCGAAATTCTGGCGCGGGTATCGGGACGGCGGCCGGAGGGGTGGCTCGGGCCCTATATTGCCGAGAGTGCGGTGACGCTCGACCTGCTGAAAGAGGCGGGTTATCGCTATGTGATGGATTGGGCGTTGGATGACCAGCCGATCTGGATGCGCACCCGCGCCGGACCGATCCTGTCGGTGCCGTATCCGCTCGAACTCAACGACTCGCCGTCGATGGTGTTCCGCCGCCACACTGGTCGCCAATTTGCCGAGATGATCGTCGACCAGTTCGACGAAATGCTGCTGCAATCGAAAAAATACCCGCTGGTGTTCGCGGTCTCGGCCCATCCTTTTGTCGTCGGCCAGCCGTTTCGCCTGCATGCCTTTCGCGGGGCACTGCGTCATATCCTCGAACACCGCGAAGAATTGTGGATCACCACCCCGGGCGAGATCGCGCGCTACTGCGCCGCACTGCCCAAAGGGATCGTCCCGGGCTCGGAATAGCGTCCCTGCTGCCGGTTACCGGTTCTGCCGTGTGGCGGAACCTTTCGACGACTCCGCCGTTTTCCATCGGTCGCGTCCCACCCGTTGTGACATACGGCATTGACATTGCTCGTCATTTCGACCGGGGATCGGAATGGGTCGGGTGTCTTGAACAGCAACGATGAGCGGCGTGATTGGACGTTTGGGTAGGGGGAGCAACCAACGCATCCCGTGGTAACGACCGAACTGCCCAGCGGGCGGGATAGTTGATCTGGCGAGCCGGACCGAGCGCCGGCGGCCCGCGATCTCGATGCAGATTTCCAACGGGCGGCGGCAAGAGGGGGAGCCGATGCGCGCTGCGGACTGTCGGACGATTGGTTGGCATTGCCGGCACCGAAACCGGTGTCGGTCCATCCGCAGATGCCCCGCACAGAGCGCGCGGACCCTCCTTTACAATCAACAGGTGCGGCAACAGGAGCGGTCGCGGAACCGGTCCGGGGGTGTCGCGGGTTCATGGATTCACCCAGGAGGCGGGCGGTACAGCGCCGGTGGAGAGTGCCGGAGCGCTGGTGACGACGGTCGCCTTTGCTTTGCCCGATCGAGGGCAGCGGCGTTAACGCCCGAACTGGAGAGTGTCGTGCAGGTGGCGGACAGAGCGAGCGGGTTAATCTTGCTGGTCGAGGACAATGACGAAGTGGCAGAGGTGACCACGCGGATGTTGGAGGGGCTCGGCTACAGCGTCATCCGGGTAAGTTCATCAGACCAGGCGCTGAGTTATCTGGAACAGTCTGGAGATGTGGACCTGCTGCTAAGCGACATCGTCATGCCGGGTAGCCGCAACGGCGTCGATTTGGCAAGGATCGTACGCGAGCGCTATCCGGCTCTGCCGATCCTGCTCAGCTCCGGGTACAGTGCCGTGGCGCGCGACGCCGCCGATGAGGGTCTGCTGATCCTGTCAAAGCCCTACCGAATGGCGGTGCTGGAGCGCTTTGTCCGCGCCGCTCTCGATCCGGAGCGGCGGTCCGACTGCTAACCTGTCGCCGCTCCCGCAACGACACGCCGGGAATAGCATCCCGTTTGCGCCAATAAACCGATCCGACCCCGCCGAGGGCTTTGCCCCGAGGTCGGGGACCGGCATCGCCTGATGATCAGGCCGACAATTCGCCCGCCTCAGCGGTGCGTCTGCGGCAGATCCATGCGAACCGACACCGCAGCACTGGCGATCACGGCAATGTCGCCGGTTTCGCGGTCAGGCACGTCGAGACCGCCTTTGACGACTCTTACTGTGACCTCGCCGTGCGGCAATGCCGATCTGACCGCCGCGGCATCAACCTTTTCCGGCTGCTGGACGGCGATCGTGACCTCGACCTGCATCCGGCGGGGATCGAGTTTAAAGGTGCCGATTAGCGGCAGCGAGCTGTGATGGATCGCATCTTCGACCGCGCGCAGCGCCGCCTTGGTGTAGTCGCCACCGTGGAGGTCATTGCCGGTGCCCATTTCAAGGATGACGCGTTTGCCTGGCATCGCAGACCTCCTCAAACGTCGAGCCGCACGAGGGCGGCGGCATTGGCGATCACGGTCTTGTTGGTGCCGGCATCGTTGCTGATTTCGAGCCCGCCTTCGACGACCTCGACCGTCCCGGTGCCGTGGGGCAGCACCGCCAGCACCGCCGCCTTGTCGACCGCGTCCGGGTCGGGCACGCCGATCCTGACCTCGACCTGCATCGAATCGACCGGAAGCCCGACCGCATCGGCGACGCTCAGCGAGTTGTGCCACAGCGCGTCGCGCAACGCGCGCACCGCCGCCTTGGTATAATCGCCGCCCCGGATATCGGTGCCCATCCCGATTTGCAGCACCATGCGCTGCCAAGCCATGCCGTCCTCCCTCTGCTTTGCTGTCCGCCGAGAATCTAGCCGCTCCTTGATGCGGCGTCACCCGTGCTGCGTGGCCCATGCTGCTTTGCGCGCATACCGGCTTTTCTGATGCGGCGGTTCCGGCCGGAAGTTAAGCCGATATTGACGATAGGAGCATCACGTCCCGATTATCGCCTTATTTTCCCGCTTTCTTCGCCTGCACTCGACCAACGCCGCCACCGAGGAAAAGACGCCGTGCTTGGGGTACGACATGCCTCGCGAAAGAGGATACTGGCCGCAAGCCTTGCTGTGTTCGGCATCGCGCTATGGGTCATGGCGATTGCTTTGCACGTGACACCGGCCAATGCGCGCGATGTGAACTTTCCTCATTTCGAGGCACGATTGCTGGCGATCGTGGCCGGCGGCGTCGCGGTCACCGGCGGCATCGTCCTGTTGGCGGCCGGCTGAGACCGACCGCGTTCAGCCAGGCTCGCCGCTGCGCTGCGATCAGCGGCATCGCGGCGGCGTCGAGCCCGACGGCGCCAGTCCCAACATCGCGGCTGCAATACGGTGGCAGCTGACCCGACGACCGGCGATTTTGTCGGCGACAATGAACGGTGTGGTTGGCAGGCTCTGCCTCGGCTGATAACCTCTTCGAAAGAAACAACTCCGGCGCATCGCGCGTCGGGAGCGACAAAAAACGGGCGGTGACAAATCTGCCCGGCGGAGCGGAGGAAACATGATCACAGCCGAAGCAACCGTCGCCGGCATTTCCGATGCCGAGCACCGCGCCCAATTGCGCCGCGCCGTCATCGCCAGCACGGTCGGAACCACGATCGAATGGTACGATTTTCTGCTGTACGGGACGGTCACCGGGCTGGTGTTTGGCAAACTCTATTTCCCGCACTCCTCGCCACTGATCGGTGTCCTTCAGGCGTTTGGCGTGTTCTTTGTCGGCTTTGTCGGACGGCCGATCGGTGCTGCGATCTTTGGTCACTGGGGCGATCGGATCGGCCGCAAGGCGACCTTGATCGTCACCTTGCTGGTCACCGGATTGGCGACGTTCGCGGTCGGTCTGGTGCCGGGTTATGCCAGCATCGGGGTATGGGGCGCGGTGCTGCTGACGATCATCCGGCTGATCCAAGGGATCGGTGTCGGCGGCGAATGGGGTGGCTCGGTCCTACTGGCGATGGAATGGGCGCGCTCCAACAAAAATCGCGGCTTTATCGCCTCGTGGCCGCAGTTCGGCGCGCCGGCCGGGCTGTTCCTCGCCAACTCGGCGGTGCTGGTATTCAGCTGGCTTTCCGGCGACGGATTCTATAGCTGGGGCTGGCGCATCCCGTTCTTTCTCAGCATCGTCATGGTTGGCATCGGATTGTGGATCCGGCTCGGCATTCTCGAGACCCCGGTGTTCCGCAAAGTCCTTGCCGAAGACCGCGTCGAACGCGTGCCAGTCCTCGAAGTATTGAAGCGGCAACCTAAACAGGTAGCACTGACCGCCTTGCTGCGCATGCCGGAGCAGGCGCCCGGCTACATTGTCGGCACCTTTATCTTTACCTATGGCACGACGGTACTCGGCGCGTCGCGCAATTTCCTGCTGGTGGCGCTGCTAGTTCAGACGATTTTAGGCTTCTTGTGGGTTACCGTCGCTGGCTCATTGTCCGACCGCGTCGGCCGCAAAAACATGTACATCATCGGCTGCGTCTTTATCGGCGTCTTTGGGTTTATCTATTTCGCCCTGCTCAACACCCGGCACCCGGTCCTGATGTTCATCGCGGTGGCGGTATCGCTGATCCCGGTCATGACGATGTACGGCCCCGAGGCGGCGCTGATCGCCGAAAGCTTCTCGCCGCGGCTGCGCTACAGCGGCGCCTCGCTCGGCTATCAGCTCGCCTCGATCATCGCCGGCGGCCCGTCGCCGTTTATCGCGACGGCGCTGTTTGCCGCCTACCATTCGAGCCTGCCGATCGCGCTCTATATCGTCCTTTGCTCGCTGATCGGCATCGTTTCGACCGCGCTGCTGACCGATTACACGAACCGGGATATCTCCGCCGAATATGAGAGGGTGTGACGGGCCGGCCGGCAGCACCGGATCGGCCCTAAAATCGGAAGGAGCGGCACAGCCATGGATATCGACGTCAGCCAGATCGCCTATGTTCCGACAACGGGCGTGCGTCGGGTTCACCAGACGCCGCTCATCGTCGCCAGCAATGCGAGCCTCGACGGCTATGGTTGCCTCGTCGAAGACCCGGCTTCCTGTCCGATTGAAATCGTGCGCTGGCCGGCCCAAGGCTGGCGCCCGGTCGACGCGAATTCGGGTGATCAGGGCGGCACCGTCGAGGCGTCTTCGAATTTTCCTGGAAGGGCGAGACGCTTTACGCACGCAACAATGCGGTCGGCGACACCTATCTGTTCGCTTGGAGCAATTGGCCGGAGGAGGCGGCTGCCGACGGGTCTTTCGGGCCGCGCAAGCGGGCGCTGATCTGGCGCGCCAATTACCACCCCGACGGCGGCCAGATGTTTTATCCGTTGCATGGCGAGAGTTTTATCGTGCCGTTGGCGCTGCCTGGCGACGAGGTACGGCCTGAGCAGTTTGTCTCGTTTTATTGCGGCGGGAGCTGCAGTCTCTACATCCATCCGAACATCTGGCACGGCGCCGTGGTACCGCTCGCCGATACCGCCCAACTCCTGGATCGCCAAGGACGCGTGCATGCCCGTGTCTCGGTCGATTTCGCCAAAGAGTTCGGCTGCTATCTCGCCACGCCGCTATGCCGCCCATAGCATCCGGGTCGGGCTTCTCGGCTACCAAGCCCTCGGCCCGAACGGGGCCCACTCAAATCGCACCATGTGCCGGGCCTCGGCGATAAAACTGCCGGAAACGTGAAGCCGCCCACACGGCCGCTCAACGCCCGCCACTAACTGATCTCATCAACTGGCTCGGCCACGGTCGGGTGCGTGATGTGATGGAGGGCGCCATGCCCAAAGCAGACCTATGGAACAACCGCCTGTCCCGGGTCGAACTTGACCAGCGGGCACGCGAGGGCCGCCTGCAGCTCGAACGGGCCGAACGATTGTTCGTCCCGCTGGTCGCGGCCAGGCATTTCTGGCTGAGGCGGGGTCTCTTTCATCGGCTCGTCAGCTTTGGCGTGCTGATGCGCAATCGCCGAACCCGGCGGACCGATCGGCAATCCAGAGGCTCGGCCACCCCGATTGCGCGCGGTCTCGGTGCCCGAGGCGACAGATCTCGTACAGGACAAGGCGGCATCGGGTCCCGGCAATATCGGATGACAAAATGGCGGAGCCGGATGGAACAAGTGCAACGCTGCCGGGGGACGAGGTGGTCAAGTCTGGCGCAAAATCCGTTCGATCTCATCGGTTCGGACCCCGTAGACCGCCGCGACTTCCGCAATCGTCATGCCGTATTTCAGCCATGTGCGGATCCGCGATAGGTGATCCGCAGGGATTTCGCGGTCGGCGGCTGGCGCCGCATCGCCATCGGCGGCCGGATCAGGCCGGTCCGGGACGGTGGGCGGCGGCAGCGGAATCACCGCCAATTTCCGTCTCTCGACCGCCGGTCGGACCGCGGATGCCGCATCTTCGCCGACGCGCGGCTTGGGTTTGGGGGCGAACAGCGCCTCCGCCGCCTGGCGGGCTTTATTGGCGCGCTCGCGATCATTCGGATACGACTCGCTCGATCTGGCACGAGGATAGACGGGACGATTTGGCGGACGATTTTCGGCCATGGCTCCGGCAGGTGACAACCCGTTGACGAAAGACGCGCGATTGGAATTTCCGCAGTTTCCCGGTTTTTTGCAAGACGTCCCTTAGGCCGCCTCCTGCTGCGCTTGCCGTTGATCGATCGGTACGGCAATACTGCCGACCCGGCGACAAGCAGGCCGGCTCGTGGAGATCGATGCAGCACGACAGATCGGCCTGCTGGTGCTGCGGCCCATCGGTCGGGTCGACGATCTGACGAGTGCCGGGTTTCAGGACCGGTTGCTGGTCGCGGTGCGCACCGGAACCGCGGACGTCATCGTCGATTTCACCGAGGTCGAATACATTTCCAGCGCCGGGTTGCGCGCGCTGATGGCTGCCTCAAAGCAGAAACCAAAAGAGCGGCGCCTCGTTGTAGCCGCTCTCAGCCGTGTGGTTGGCGAAATTTTTGCGATCAGCCGGTTTTCCGAGGTGATCCCGGTTTTTGATGTATTACTTGGCCGATACGGTATCGATAAAGGAGAATTGGGGTCATTCGAGCAATATCGTCGCGGTCGAACTGGCGCAGGCGGCACGCGTCAAACGGCTGGCGCTGTTTCATCGCGAACCCGCCTACAACGACCTCATGATCGAGGCGGTATTGGGCGAGACCACCCGGTTTGAAGAGATCAGCCGCGAGGATCATCAGGTCGAAGTCAGCGCCGCTTATGACAGACTCGAGCTGACCATTTGAATTGATGAAAGTGTTGCGCGGGACAGAAGCGGAATTTCCGCGATTGATCGAATTTGCCTAGAAATTCGCCCGCCGTTGCGGCTTGCCCGATGACGAGCGGTCGCGGATCCTGATCATCCTCGAAGAACTCTTTACCAACGCGATCCGCTATGGCTATCCCGAGGGTGCATCGAACGGGCATATCGAAATCACGATGGCCGTCAAACCCGGGCGGATCGAGATCGCTTTCTGCGACGACGGAGCAGCGTTCGATCGGCTGGCGCGGGAGTTGACCACAAACCAAAGCCCGTCTGGCGAGCAGCCGGAAGGCGGGCAGGGGTTGCAGATCATCCGATCGCTGGCGCACCGGGCGCGCTATCGCCGCGATAGCGGCCGCAACCGCCTCGCGCTGGTTCGCAAGCTCGGCGGCTGATGCACGCGTCGGGGCGTGCGGGCCCGAGGACAGGCTCCGCGACGCAGCAATCCTGCCGATGACCTCGGGCGGGAACAGTCGGACTGGTTCCCGCCGCCAAGCGCCGCAGCGCACTCAGTCGAGCGCGCGGTGCAGCCCGGTGGCCACGGCGAGAAACTCCGGGTCGTCGGGCGGCAAAATCCCGCGCCGCACGGCGAAGTCGAGGACAACGAGATTGACGTTGAATTTGAAGGCGTCGGTCGTCCGGATGCGGTCGAGTACCGCCGAGGCAGGCATCAGCAGGAACTCGGAGAACTCGCCGTCGCGATTCTTCGGCTCGAAATCGGCCGGCATTTCGATATCGTACACGAACAGCACATCGTCGCGGATGCCGAGCGGAGTTTCCATCCGGTACGATACCGCCCCCGCCGAAACCGCCCGGGCGATCAGGCTGGGCGGGATCATCGCCTCCTCGTCTGCCTCCTTGACCAGAGTTTCGACAAGCCCGTGACCGTTGCCGATGCCGCCGGCGACGATGTTGTCGAGCTTGTCGGGGGCCACACTCTTGTTGGCGGCACGGCGGCCAACCCAGAGGTGGAGTTCGGGCTTGTCGCAGCGGTAACCGTTCAGATGGACCCCATAAGCGCGGGTGCCAAAAAACGGCACTGCACCGCGGTCGAGGCGAAACACCGGTGGCGCCCCCCAGCGCTCGGCGACGTCAAAGGTCTCGTTGCGCGTCTTCGGGATCTGCTTTTCTGTGACCAGCGAGTCGACGACTCTGTCGACCGCGCGGCTGATCGCATCGGCATCGCCGCGCGCCACCAAATCGACCTTGTCGGCGGCGACCCGGAACACATCGGGGAAATTGCGCAACGCCTCTGCGTTGTCGCGGCGAACGAGCCCGATCCGCCGCGTCCCGGCAAACAGCGGCATCACCCGCCGCGGATCGTAATTATTGCACCGCTGGATATGATCGAGAAACGACACAGCCGCAACTCTCCGCTTGGCGAGCACAAACCCGCCATTCAGTCGCGATGATCCCGGCACAACGTCAACACCGCCTCGACTGAGGCAATTTGACGCAGGCAGGTGGCAATATACTCGGTGATGTTGCGGCCAAGCCCACTCATCCGGATCTCGATGGTCAACCGCGACGGGTCAGCCCCTGAAACTGCGCTGTGCCAGGACGACGGCACCAGCCCGCGTTTGGCAAACAATTCGAGGACGCGGGGCATTACGCCCGGCTCGGCCCGGGCATAAACGGAAAAGAAAGCAACTTCGGGAAGACTGGTGTCAGCGACACTCGCGGCAACTGGCGACATGACGATAATCCTCGACATAGGAGAGGCGAATCACCTGAGCCCGAACCCAATCAGAGTTCGGGATCGTAATTCGCCGGTCGTGCCGGGCGGATGTCGTCGCTAGAGACACGGTGGCGCTTGTAGTCCTCACCGCCGGCCACGTCAACTTTATGGGATAGTGGTGCGCGCATCGGTGTTTTCGGGGTGCGCGTTGTGTCTCGTTGCGGCCGGGGACTTTCTGTCACCACCGGGCACTGGAGCAGCCTATAACGTGAGTTGAACGCATCGAGGCTGCCATATACCGCTGGTATCAGCCGCATCTTGGGTGCTTCTATTGCCGATGGCAGTTGTAGTGTTTCTTTGAACGGAGCGATTGATGGTCAGGATGCGCGTCGGCTTCGTTGTCGCCGTAATGCTCGCCACCGCTGCCGGATGCAGCGTCGGCGCGCCCGATCGCGCCAGCGATATTCAGAATTTGAACGCGATACCGGATGACATCTCGGCGGTGTCGATGACGCGATCCGAAGCGCAGAAGGTTCAAGATCCGAACCAGCCGACGGTCCTCCCAAACCACTACGAGGTCCCTCAGGAATAGCCTGTGCCGCAGCTGGTGCGGGGAGCATCGATGGCGAGCGACCGGCGCATGGTGTTGGCGGTTACCGGCAACGCTCTCGGCGCCGCCGAGGCGTTTTTGGCGGCGGCACAGACCGCGATCAGCGCCGAGATTGCACCGGATGGCGTCATCGATCCGGGCCGCCTGGCGGCGCGCCAGTTCGCCGCCCACGCGCTCGCCTGGATCGCGGCGACGGTTGAAGGCTTGCGGCAGATCCGCGGCTGGGCACTGCGGCTCGACGATGCCGCCGCGCTCGGCGAGGCCGAGATGCTGATCCTGCAGACCGCCTTTGGCGAATATCTGGCTCAACTCGCGGGCGGTATCCCGATGGCGCAGGGCGAGTTTGCCCGCCCTGCCGAATTGGGGCTCGGCGACCGTGCCACCACAACGTTGCGAACCGCGGAGGCCGCGGCGCTGACGGCGGGGCTGACGACCGCTCGCGCCCGTCTCGGGGCGTTTCTCGCCGAGCACGGCGAGACCGGCTTTGGCCGGATCGGGATCGATGATGCAACCCTCGACATGGTCCGCGATCAGGTGCGTCGCTTCGCCGAACGCGCGGTTGCCCCGTTTGCCCAGGAATGGCATCGAGAGGATCGGCTGATCCCGTTGCCGCTGATCGAGGAGTTGGCCGGGATCGGCGCGTTTGGCCTGACCATCCCCGAACAACATGGCGGGCTCGGTCTCGGCAAGATCGCGATGTGCATCGTCTCCGAGGAGTTGTCGCGCGGCTATCTCGGCATCGGCTCGCTCGGCACGCGTGCAGAGATCGCCGGCGAGCTGATCCGGCTCGGCGGCACACCGGCGCAACAGGCCCGCTGGCTGCCGGCGATCGCGGCGGGTGCAGTGTTGCCGACCGCGGTTTTTACCGAGCCTGGCGCCGGCTCCGACCTCGCTGGGGTCGCAACACGCGCCGTGCGCGATGGCGACACCTATCGCATTTACGGCGCCAAAACCTGGATCACTCACGGCGCGCGCTCCGATCTGATGACCCTGCTCGCCCGCACCAACCCGCAGGAGCGCGGCTATCGCGGGCTCAGCATGTTTTTGGCGCCAAAGCCGCGCGGGTCGGAGGCCGATCCGTTCCCGGCCGATGGGATCAGCGGCACCGAGATCCCGGTGCTCGGCTACCGCGGCATGAAGGAATACGAGATCGCCTTTGACGGCTTTGTCGTGCCGGCCGACGCGCTGCTCGGCGGGGTCGAGGGCGAAGGGTTCAAGCAACTGATGGCGACGTTCGAGAGCGCGCGCATCCAGACGGCAGCGCGCGCCGTCGGCGTGGCGCAAAACGCGCTCGAACTGGGTCTCGGCTACGCGCTCGAACGGCGGCAATTCGGTAAACCGCTTGCCGCCTTTTCGCGGGTTTCCGACCGGCTGGCGCTGATGGCGACCGAAACGATGGTGGCGCGCCAGCTGACCTATTTCGCCGCGCACGAGAAGGATGGCGGGCGGCGCTGCGACATCGTCGCGGGTATGGCCAAGCTCATCGCCGCGCGCGTCGCCTGGTCGAATGCGGACAATGCCCTGCAGATCCACGGCGGCAATGGCTATGCGCTCGAATACCCGATCAGCCGCGTGCTGTGCGACGCCCGCATCCTGAACATTTTTGAGGGTGCGGCCGAAATCCAGGCGCAGATCATTGCCCGCGGCCTGATCTCCGGCCGCAATTGATCATCCCAAACGCCGCCCCTCATGCTCCACCCGGAGGCGGCTGGCCCTCTACGGCCTCTGACCGTTCGCCGTGACTGGCAGTTCGCCGTGACGGTCCGGCGGAATTCGTTCCGCTACAGCTGCTCGACACCGGCGCGGGCGCAGTCTTCGTCCTGCTGCGAGGTGCCGCCGCCGACGCCGCATGCGCCCTCGATGACTCCGTTGCGGATGATCGGCACCGCCCCCTGGCCCATGATCATTTCGCCACCGGAGGCGGCGGCGATGCCGCGCGGCGTCGGCTGGTCGGCGCGCGCCGCCATCTCGCCGCTCGGCCGGCCGAACCCGGCCGAAGCCACCGCCTTGCCCTGCGAGCCATAGGCCGAGGCCCAGATCGCACCATCCATGCGCTGCAGTGCGATCAGTCGGCCGCCGGCATCGCACACCGCCGCGCTGACCTTGATCTTCAGCTGCTCGGCCTTGGCCAATGCGCCGCGCAGAATGCGGTTGGCCTCGTCAAGCGTCAGTGTCATCGCTCGCTCCCTTTGCTGGTTGCCGCGTATTGCGGCGACTGTCGTGCTGGTTGGATATGGCGCGGTCGGGTTCAGTCGACCTTTTCGAATTTCTGCAACGAGCGCAGATCGGCCGGGTGTGGCTGGCCCGGATAAATCTGCGGCCAGGCGGTCCACGAAACCTCGCCGACATAGATGTCGCCATGCCGGTCGACGGCAAGCCCGTGCGGCGCAAGAAACCTGCCGCGTTCAATCCCGGCCGGCGTGTCGCCAAAACGGCCGATCAAATTTCCCCGATGGTCGACGATGCTGACTCTGGGCCCGAGATTGGGGATGTTGCGGCTGACCGCCGCGGCCGGGCCGACCTCGCCGATATAACAAATCGGTTGATGAGCATAGGGCATGTACATGCC
>DATJLK010000125.1:0-13864 GCA_035509615.1 Allostellaceae bacterium
GCCTTGTTGAGGCGCCGGAGCTGCCGCCGGAGCTTGTCCTCGCGCTCGGCGAGATACCGCTGGTGGCGTGCTAGCAACTGCGCGCCGGCATCGGCCATCGGCTCGACATGTGCAGCACTTCGTCCAAGCTCGATGACAACGCTGTAGGCGACGCGAACATCGTTGGCGTGACCGAGATCGTCCTGCACCCGCTTTAGCCGTTTGATAAACGGCCGGGCATCGCGCTCGACGTAAAGGCTGTCGAGCAGTTCGATCGTATAGCGCAGTTTTTTGACCGCGATCCGCAGCCGATGCCGCCGCCGCGCCGGCAGTTGCCGGAAATGTCGGCTGCGCTGGCGCACCTTCTTGCGCCGGCGGTCGAGCACCGCGGGCGCCACGTCGCCGATCGTGACACTCAGCGCTTCGTCCGGGTCGCCGTTGCGCCCCTGCCGCCAGCCCCGCGTTTCGAACCAGCGCAACAGCCGCAGCAGGACTGCGGTATGTTGAGGCGAACGGATCGCGTCGGCGACACGGCCATGTGCTGCGGTGCGCGCGTCTTCGGAAGCCCTGCTCAGCTCGTCCCATCCGGGCTGGTCGGGCGCTTCGTCGCGCGCCGGCGGCAACAACTCGGTCGCGAAGACATCGAGGTTCCGCGCAGGGCCGAGCGTGCCGGTCAACGCCGCTATCTGATCGGAAACCCAGCGCCGCTCGGCCTCGGGGAGCATCTTCTTGACTGCTGACAGCAGCGAGCGCAGGCGGCGCATCGCCACGCGCATCTGATGAACGCCTTCGAGCTTGCCGGCCAGCGCCGCCGGCTCGCTGCGCAGCATGTGACCAAGACAGGCACGCCCGACGCGCTGCAAGGCGTCTTCGATCGTCATGTCGGGTGCGAGCACCAGCGGCTCGGAAGCGGGCGGCGACGGCACGCCGTCTGCACCCTCGAACAGCCGGTAGCCCCGCTCGGCCTTGCTGCTCAGGGCGATGCGCAACGGTGCGGTTTCAAGCAGGTCGAGGGCGAGATCGTAGAGTGCCGCGGGATCGCCTTCCTTGAGCTCGAGCTCGACCTCGCTGACCGGTTCGCTCCGCGCATTGTCGAGGGTCCGGATCGTGCCGCGATCGACCGCCGCCTCGATTCGGGTTCCCGGTCTGGGCTCGATGTCGATCGCGACCCGATCGATTTCGCTGACAAAGACCGCGCCAAGCCCGGCGGCCAGTTTGGCGGCAACATGCGGGCCGCTCTCGAGTGCCCGCAGATCCGGACGGTTGTCGGCGACCGCATCCTCCCACTCGCCGCGGGCGAGCAGGTTCGTCTTGTCGGTGTCACCGGTCTTGACCGTCTGCACGAATCGGCCGTCCTGCTCGCGCACCCGAAGAATGGCGCCGGCCTGCTGCAAAGCGCACTCGGGCGTGTCGAAATAGGTCGACACGAGACGCTGCGAGACCGTTGCCGTGGCCCGGGCCCGCGCTGCCAAAACCCGCGTCAGATTAGCCAGATCGCCGGGTTCAGCGGCAAGCTTAAGTTCGACCTCGATCGAAATCCGAGCCTCCTTCAAAAATTGCGCACGGCCGAAAATTGCGCACGCAGATCTCTGCGAACACCGGAGCGCCGGCGTCATCCCGGCCCGGAGAACCGGTTCAAGTTGTGCACTGCCTCAAAATCGCCCAACCGGCGGTTCTCTGCTAAAGCTGCGGTAACGGGATTGTTCAGGCTAAGCCCGGTATATGGTGACCCGGCGGCGATTGGCGAGTCGTCGCCGCGGGCTCGGGACGGGAAACGGGTTGGAGGACGGGAATGAGCGGCATGGTGCGCCGGCCGCGAGCGCGGCGGGTTCTGCCCGACGGCGCCCCAGAGGGCGATGCCGCGGGCCTCGCATCCGCGACTGGCAATCCGCGTGCCTGGCTGATCGAGGCCCCCGATTTCTGGCGGCTGTGGCTGGTGGGGCTGGTCGTTTTCGGGGTGCGCTGGCTCGAAATGCTCGCGGTCGCGGTATTCGCCTATCAGCACACCCATTCGCCGTTTGTCGTTGCCGCGCTGACGATGCTCCGGATGCTGCCGATGGCGCTGTTTGGTGCGGTGATCGGCGCTCTGGCCGAGCGCTGCGAGCGGCGTACCGCGCTCATCCTGGTGGTGCTGTCGATGGCGCTGACCTCTTTGACCCTGGCGATCCTGGCTTTTGCCGGCAAGCTGGCGGTCTGGCATTTGGCGGTCGCGGCACTCTTTAACGGCATTGGCTGGACCACCGACAACCCGGTGCGGCGCACGATGATCGGCGACGTGGTCGGCAGCGAGTGGATGAGCCGCGCGATGTCGATCGATGTCGGCGCCAACAACGCAAGCCAGATCATCGGGCCGACGATCGGCGGCGTGCTTTTGGCGGCCTTTGGCATCGGCGGCGCGTTTTGCGTCAGCGTGCTGTGCTACAGCATCGCCCTTGTCGCGGCATCGCGGGTGCATTATCGCAATCCGCCGGCTGCTGCCGGCATCCAGAGCATCTTTGCGCGTATGGCCGAGGGGCTGGCGCTCGTCCGCGGCGATCCGCGGCTGGTCGCGACCCTGACCGTCACGGTGATCTACAATATGTTCGGCTGGCCGGCCTCGAGCATGATCCCGGTGATCGGGCATGACCGGCTGGGTCTTGGCGCCGTCGGCATCGGCCTGTTGTCGAGCATGACTGGGGTCGGGGCCTTTTGCGGCGCCATCGCGCTCGCCCTTGCCGCGCGACAGCGGATGTTCTCGCGCATCTACCTTTCGGGCGTGTTTGTCTATCTGTCGCTGGTGCCGATCTTCGCGCTCGCCCGCTATCCGCTGTTGTCGGGTTCGGTGTTGCTGATCAGCGGGGTGGCGAACGCGTGTTTCAGCATCATGCAGGCGACCCTCGTCTATCTGTCGGCGCCGGCCCAGATGCGCAGCCGCATCTATGGCGTGCTCTCGGTGTGTATCGGCGTCGGCATGCTCGGGTTTATCCAGATCGGCGTTCTGGCGGGGCTGATCGGCGCCTCATGGGCAGCGGCCGCAACCGGCGTGGCCGGCCTCTTGGCGATGGTGTTGACCCGGCGCTGGTGGTGCCCGCTGCGCGCCCTCGGCTGACCGCGCACCTCAGACCGAGTCCGGCTGACAAGAATCCTGCCGAGATCGCCTACGTCCAGCGCTTCGGGCCAGTCATCGCGTGATACCCCGTTTGCCGGAGCACCGATAAATCGAGGCTGGTCCGATTGCGATCAGGCCGAGGCGCGCAACCGCGAGCGTCGACGGGCTCGAGATCGCACAACATGCCGTTAGCATCATCGGCGAGAGAGCGATGCGTGGAAATCGTCGCCCGCGGCAGATGGGCGATGCTATTCTCCGACCGGGGTGCCGGGCGGCGGTGACGACCCGGCGGCAAAGGAGAAGAAAATGGCGTCGATCGACCTCGATTTCGCCCGCGGCGAAACCCGCAGTGCTGATTACATCGAACGGGCGCGTGCGCTGGCGCCGTTGCTCGTGGAGGCGGCGGATGAGATCGAGGAGCAGCGACGGCTGCCGCCGCGCATTGTCGAGGCGTTGATCGCGGGCGGATTTTTTAAACTGCTGATCCCGCGCTCATTGGGCGGTGCCGAACTGCATCCGCTGACCTATGTCCAGGTGCTTGAGGAGATTGCCAAGGCCGAACCCAGCACCGCCTGGTCGCTGGGGCAGAATTCGGGTTGCTCGATGACCGCTCCCTATCTCGACCCGGCGATTGCCCGCGAAATTTTCGGGCCGCCGCGAGGAATCCTCGCCTGGGGGCCCGATCTGCCGGCGGCAGGTAGGGGGGTCGCAGTGGCTGGCGGCATTCGCGTCACCGGGCGCTGGGGGTTCGCTACCGGCAGCCGTCATGCGACGTGGCTCGGGGCTCATGTGCCGATCTTCGAAGAGGACGGCACGGCGCGGATGAACCCGAACGGCCGGCCTTATGTGCGCACTGTCCTGTTCCCGAAATCGAGTGCCGAGATCATCGACAACTGGCAGGTCATCGGGCTTCGTGGCACCGGCAGCGACAGTTATGCTGTCGAGGATCTGTTCGTGCCGCAACAATATACTTGTTCGCGCGACAATCCGGCGGAGCGGCGCGAGACCGGGACCCTGTACCATTTCACCAGCGGCATGGTTTATGCGATGGGCTTTTCCAACGTGTCGCTGGGGATTGCCCGCGGTGCACTCGACGCTTTTATCGACTTGGCGCGCGACAAGATCCCGCGCGGGGCGCGCAACCCGCTACGCAACAACAACGTGATCCAGTCGCAGGTTGCCCAGTGCGATGCGCGGCTGCGCTCCTGCCGGGCATTTATCCACCAGACGCTCGAAGAAATGTGGGACGAGGCGGAGCGTCATGGCGAATTCCGCCCCGACCAGCATGCTCAGCTGCGGCTTGCCTCGACCTGGGCGATCCAGCAATCGCGCGAGGTGGTTGCTCAGGTCTACAGTGCCGCCGGCGCCACTGCGATCTTTAACGAGAACCCGTTCGAGCGCCGGTTTCGCGACATGCATGCCGGCAGCCAGCAAGGTCAGGGCCGCCCGGTGCATTTCGAAACCGTCGGTCAGATCCTGCTCGGCTTACCGCCGGAGGGCCGCATGTTCCGCTGAGGGGCGGATTGCGATGAGGGTTCGGATCACCAGGTCGCGGTGTTGTCGCGGCCGAACGGGTCCGGGCGCGGCGTGCGCTGTAGAATGATACGGGCTCGATAAGCAGGTCCGGCCGCGACAAGGCGGATCTGCGACGAGCTGCGCATCGGCTCCTCCCATTACACGCCGGAGAAAGGCCGCGGGTCGGCCGCGCCGATGGCGGGCTCGCCGAGCCCGGGCGTCCGGCGCGGCCGGGAGCGAACTCGGGTTTATCGCGGCCGCAAACCGAGCCGGTCAAGCGTCGCCGGCAGATCGGCAAAATGATCGAGCAGCGCGTTGGCGCCGAGCGTATCGGGATCGATGCGGGCATACCCGTACCGCATCAGCACCAGCGGCATGCCCGCGGCATGCGCCGCAGCGGCGTCATTTTCATTGTCGCCGATCATCGCCGCCGCCTCGGTGCTGCCACCGAGCGCGTTGACCAACCCGAGAAGATGGCCGGGGTCGGGTTTCTTGACGGCGAAGCGGTCGCCGCCGGCGATCCCGTCGAACAGTGAGCCGAGGTCGAGGCCCTCGAGCACGGTGATGGTTGCCTGCTGCGGCTTGTTGGTGCAGATCGCGGTGCGGTAGCCGCGCCGACGCAGCGCGGCGAGCGTCGCCGGCACCCCCGGATAGGACCGGGTCAGCCGCACTGCATCGGCTTCGTAAAGCTGCAGAAAGCGCGGCAAGGCGTCGGGGTCCTGGCGTGCGTCCAACCCACCGGCGGCAAGGGCGCGGGCGACGAGCGCCGGTACGCCGTCGCCGATCATGCGCTTGACTTGCGGCAACGACAGCGGCGGCCGCCCGCGCTCGCGCAGCAACATGTTGAGGGCGGCGCGCAGGTCGGGCGCACTGTCGACCAGCGTGCCATCGAGATCGAAAACCAGCAGAAATTCACCCATTCTGGCGATACTGCGCCATTCCGGTGTGCTGCGCAACGCGCCGAACCGCCAAGCCTGCCGGCGCCGGATGCAGCCGGGCCGCCTCTCTGTGTCCTGAACCAGAAGTTCGCAACATTCCCGGCCTCGCCATCCCGACGAAGGTCTGGACCCATTTCGGCAATGGGTGCGCGCCAGGGTTATCCTCGGGCCGGCCAACGGCCGGACCCGGGGGCCGGTATGGACGCGAAGGTTGCGTCACAACAATTCCGACGAACTTCGAGGACACCAGCTCTTCGTGCAAAAATGCCATCATGTTTGTTTGAAGAAGCGGGCGGCGTTACCCCAGAACAGCTTTTGCCTCGTGTCGTGCTTCAGGCTGTGCCAGGCAAGGATGTTGTCGACCGAGTCCGGGAACTGACATTCCGAATGCGGGTAATCGGAAGCATACATCAGCACATTGTCACCGAGATAGCCGGTGACAGTATTGAACATGTCCTCGCCCTCCTGGCGTTCGATGCTGCAGAAGAACCGTCCGCTTGTTATGTATTCGCTGGGCTTGTGCTTGAGAGGCGCGGTGCCGCCGACATAAACCGCCTGCTCGTCCATGCGCCTCACCCAGAACGGCAGCCAGCCAAAGCCACATTCGAGCACCCCCATCCGCAGCCTCGGATAGCGGTCCATGATGCCGCCGCCGACAAACGACGCGATGAAGCGCATCGCGCCCCACGGGTGAGAGGCCAGGCGGCCGACAAAGATGTTGTCCCAGACGTCCCGATAAGCCGGGTAGTAGGGTGGGTTCCAGGTCGAACTGTGGTGGGCGATCGGCAGGTCGTGCTCCTCGGCAGCCCGCCAGATCGGGTCGAGGTCGGGGTGGTCGGGCGGAATATCGAACGGCATTAGCGGCTTGACCGCCACCGCCCAATTCGACTTGCCCCATTCGCGGATCTCGCGCACAGCTTCCTCGACATTGCGCGTCGAGGCGACGATCAGGCTCTTCAACCGGGTCGGGAACTGACCGCAGAAATCCGCCATGTGGCGGTGATAGGCACGAATCAGCCCGATTTCGAACGTTGCGTCCTCGAGCCCAACAAGGCTCATAAACGAGCCGGGGATCAGGAAATGGATGTCTGTTCCCTCATCATCCATGTCCTTGACGCGGTTTTCGGCCTGATCGTCCTGCACCCCCGACCGAGGCGGCTTGCCGCCGCGCCATTGCGATTCGCGTCCGGTAAAGCTCTCGCGCGGCAATGCCTCCCCGAGTACCCGGCGGTAGAATTTTCTGCCGAAACTGTAGTGGTGACGCCCTCCACCGCTGGGCTGACGATAGGGCGCCAGTTCGGCCAGCCGCGGGCGAAAGCCGGGATCGATATAGCGTTCGAGCACTTCGGCCGCGGGGCTGACATGCGTGTCGGCATCATAAACGCGATATCCGTTTTTCACTTTGCTCCTCCCTGGCGGGTGGGTTGTGCAGCGGTTCGGGGCCGCTCGCCACCCGCTGATCGCCCACTCGCTGCGCGCTTGCCGCGTTTTCGAGGCAACGGATAGCGCGGCGCAAAATGCCTGACACAAATGCCGCGCATCAGCTCGCAACCCGCGAACACGCCCCTGAAGGCGAGGGTCCAACGGGTCGTGAGGCGGCCTCTGCGCCAGGTTCCGTATGACGATCGTTCCGCCACCCGACTGTTTCAGATGTCTTGTTCGCCGGGCCAATGTCTCCTTCAGTGCGGGCCGACGTCTCCGTCAGCCAGAGGCATTCAGGTCTGCTTGAAGAAACGGTCGGCATTGCCCGACAGCAGCTTTTTTTTGGTCTCACCACTCAAGCTTTGCCAAGCGATGATGTTGTCGACCGAATTCGGGAACTGGCATTCCGAATGCGGGTAGTCGGAGGCGTACATCAGCACATCGTCACCGAGGAACTGGGTGACGTAGTTGAACATGTCTTCGCCTTCATGGTGCTCGATGCTGCAGAAGAAACGGCCGCTCTGCATGTATTCGCTCGGCTTTTTCTTCAGGTCGGCGGTGCCGCCGACATAGACCGCCTGCTCGTCGAGGCGCTTGGCCCAGAACGGCAGCCAGCCAAATCCGCCTTCCAGCACGCCCATGCGCAAGCTCGGGTACCGGTCGAAGAGCCCGCCACCGATAAACGAGGCAACGAACCGCATCGCTCCCCAGGGATGGGCTGCGGCGCGGCCGATAAAGATGTTTTCCCACAGATCGAGGTAACCCGGATAATAGGGCGGGTTCCAGGTAAAGCTGTGATTGGCGATCGGCAGGTCGTGCTCGGCGGCGGCTTCCCAGATCGGGTACAGATCGGGATGATCGGCCGGCATGTCCTTGGCGAGCAGGGGCAGCACTGCGACCGCCCATTTCGACCTGCCCCATTCGCGGATCTCGCGCACCGCCTCGGGCACGACGCGCGAGGAGGCAACAATCAGGCTCTTCAGCCGATCGGGATGCCCGGCGGTGAAATCGGCCATGTGGCGGTGATAGGCGCGGATCATGTTGACTTCGAGTGCGGGGTCATCGAGCCCGACAACGCTGAGCCACGAGGTCGGGATCAGAAAATGCACATCGACCCCTTCGTCGTTCATATCGGCGACACGGTTGGCCGACTGATCGTCCTGGACGCCGGGCCGCGGCATCTTGGTGCCGCGCCAGCGCGTCTCGCGCCCGGTAAAGCTGTCGCGCGGCGCCTTTTCTCCGAGAACGCGGCGATAGAGTTTGGTGCCGACGCGATACTGGTGCACCGGGGTGCCGCCTTCGACCGCCGCGCCGCTTGGCAGGCGATAGGGTTCAAGTTCAGGCAAGCGCGAACGAAAGCCCGGATCGACATACCGATCGAGGACCTCGGCGCACGGGTTGACGTGGGTGTCGGAATCATAAGCGCGGAAACCGTTTCTCATTCTGCCTCTCCTCCTCTGGCGCGCGCGGCGCGGACCTCGGTCATATTGTTGCTTTGCCATGATAGGACCGCGCGTCGGTCGCTGTCGACCGCGACCTGAGGATACTTCCCTGCCGGTGGTGCCGTAAGAGCGCAAGCTTTTCCGCCGAGCGGCCTTCAAGTTCATGCAGGGGTATAAAGAAGTTCACGCGCGGGTATAAAAAATGCCGCGATGAGACCGGCCGTTGCTATTCGGCAGCGACGCGGCCGACAAGATGGGTGCGATGTCGCTTGCCGCCATTGGCGGCGAGGTAGACCGCCTTGTTGGTGGTGACGTCAAATGCCAGTCGGCGCGCCTGGATATCGTATTGTGGTCGCGCCGTGATCCGCGCTGCCAGTTCGAGGTGATTGCCGATATCGAAATATTCGATCATCTCTTGGTGATATTTGCCGAATTGCAGAAAGGTGTGGGTCCGCGAGGCGATGACCCGACAGCCGAGTTCGAGCGCCTGCGAGATCGGCCCCGATGAGGATTGACCAACTTCGAGGTAGGGGAAGACCACGCTGTCGCAGATCGCCATGCCGGTCAGGAAATCGGCATCGCTGGTGGTGCCAAGAAAGTGGATGCGTCGCGACGCATCCTTGGGATGCTGGATCAACAGATCGCGCATCGAGCCGTCGACCGAAACCGAAACCGTCGGGGTGCCGGCTGTGGGCACGGCGCGGATCCGTTCGGCGACATTGGTATCGATAAATCCGGCGTCAAACAGCGCCGACACGATCGGATCGATCGGTTGATGCGGCTTGATCTCGTTCGGATGGATGCCGCCAAAAATCAGCAGGTGATGGTCTTCAGGCAAGTGATGCAGCGCGCGGATAACGGTATCAAACCCTTTGTAGCGTCCGATAAAGCCAAAGACGCCGACGAGTTTGGCCTCTTTCGGCAATGCGTCGAGGATCGGGAAGCGGCGGCGGCTGGCGCTGCGGCGGACTTCCGTCGCCTCGCGCTCGCCGAGGAACGCCAGCGGATGGTCGTAGACGTTGCGTAAACCGTGGACATACTTCATCTGCCACAGATCGCGCCGGGTGTGGACGACGATCGCCACCGGTTTGACCCGCTGGGCGCGTCGCAGCCGCGCCGCGATCCCGGCCGACAGCAGATGGGTGCGGTTGTATTCGGCCCGCATTGTCGCCGCCTCGGCCAAATTGAGCCGGGCGATGGCCCGAAACCACCGCGCATAGTCGAATGGCGCCGCGTTGAACATGGTGTGAAATGTCACCGAAAGCTGCGGTGCGGCGCGCACGATCCAGCTGAACCGGCGAAAGATGTCACGCGCGGTGCGGCCCAAGGTGCCGTGCTCGAGCTGCAGGTTGACTGCATCAAAATCTTTGAGCTCGCGGCAGATTTCCTGAATATGGCGGTCGCCGAACTTGCGCACCCGGGCATGCGTGCTGCGCAGCAGGTATTGGTTCAGGTCGAACACCCGGATGTCGAAAACATCGGCGAACTGATGTTCAAGACTGCGTGTATAGGCGGCGATGCCGCACAATTCGCTATAGGTCGAGACCACCGCGAGCCGTGGCCGGCTCGCACAGATCATCGCGCGCAGCCGGCTGGTGCCAACCCCGCCTTCGGGGAAGAGCAGCGGGCGGGATGATTCAAGTTCGACGCTCGCCATGCTTGTCCTGCCCGCGCTCGCGATCTAGAGGTGATCCCTGAGCGATCGGATCGTCAGACCGCCGATCGCCCACACAACAAAAGCAGCCAGAAGCACTATTCCCAGCGAACGCCATCGGCGCGGATAAAGCGCCTTTTCGGGCAGGCTCGGCGGGACGAAATCGGCGACGTAGATCTGTTGGCGGTCGGCGTTGATGCGCGCCCGGTCGAGGGCCTCGAGCGCGTGCTGATAGGCGTTGTCGGCGAAATGCCGTTCGCTCTCCAGTTCTTCATACGAGCCCATTACCCGCGACAATGCTTCGTCGCGGGTCCGGGCGGTCTCGGTCGCCTCGCTCTCGACCGCCTTCTGCTGCGTTTCGAGCGAATCGATCCGCGCCTGGAGAAGCTTCAGAGCGGGGGCGTCCGGGGTCAGAAACTGCTTTAGTGTCGCGAGATTGGTGCTGGCACTCACCAGCTCCTGATGCAGCCGGCCGACCAGCGCGGCATTGGCATCGGCGGCTTTGTGCGGGTCGATCAGGCCTTGTTTGTCGCGGAAATCGCGCAGCTGTGCAAGCGCGCGATCGAGCCGCCGCTCGGCCGTCGCAACATCGGCTTCGGAATTGCGCAAGGCGTCACGGCGCGCACGGGCCGAAAGACCGTTGACCAGCCGTTCGGAGGAGGCGAGCACGGCTTGCGCCAGGCGCCGCGCATCGGTCGGGGTGAACGCCCGGGTGCGCACCACGATCGTGCCATTGGTCGGGTCGAAGAACGCATCGACCTGGCGCTGCCAATAGGTGACCAGATCCTCGATCGTCACCGGAAGATGCAGCCGCGCCGGCCAGTCCGCCGCCGTCGTCGAAAACATCCGCCGCAGATCAAGGGTGCGGTCGAGGTCGTCGACGATCGCGCGGCTCTCGATATATTGCGCCACAGCGTATGAATCGAGTGCAGTCTGCAGTGGCGCGCTGCTGATCGGCAGCAACATCCCGCTCTCGACCGGCAGCGGCGCGGCCGAACGCAGACCAAAGCGAAATTCGGCAACGTATTGGTCGGTGGCGATCAGCAGGTAGTAGACCCCGGCCAGCACCGTCGGCAGGATCACGACGATCACAAACGACAACAACGCGAACGAAAAGCGGCGGGCCGGTCTGGCGTGGCCGACATGCAGCCCGGTCGCCGCTGCCAGCGCGCCGCCGGGCGCCGGCATCGGCAGTCCGGCCGCGGGTGACGGAGCGGGCGGCAGAGGTTCGATCGCCGTGGGCGACGGGGCGGGCGACGGGGGTTCGGCCGTGGCCGCATGGCGCATCGCCACCACCGTTGCCGGCATCACGCGGCGTCCTGCAGCATGCGGTGATGCCGGGTCAGTGCGGCGCCGACATCGTCGTAGAGCGACAAAGCGCCATCGGCGAGGATCGCCCCGTAATCGCAATATTGCCGGACCGTCTGCGGATTGTGGCTGACGAGGATGATGTCGGAATGCGTCATGCGGGCGCGAAACGCGTCGGCGCATTTGCGGCGAAAGCGCTGGTCGCCGACTTCGGTGACTTCGTCGATCAGATAGATGTCAAATTCGATCGCGAGACAGGCGGCAAAGGCGAGCCGGGCACGCATCCCGGCCGAATAGGTATTGACCGGCATCGTGAAATATTCGCCGAGCTCGGCAAAGTCCCCGACATAGTCGATCGTCGGACGCAGCGGCGCACCATAGATGCGGGCGATAAACGCTGCATTCTCACGCCCCGACAGGGCACCATGAAACGTGCCGCCAAAGCC
The DNA here is from genome assembly GCA_035509615.1 of Allostellaceae bacterium. GTDB lineage: Bacteria > Pseudomonadota > Alphaproteobacteria > ATCC43930 > CGMCC-115725 > AP-15. The sequence continues at coordinate 11,793 of DATJLK010000125.1, forward strand.
GAGCGGAAACGAGACCCGGCAATAGCGCCGCACCCGGCCGCGATCCGGCGGCTCGGAGCCGGCAAGCAGCCGGATCAGTGTCGATTTGCCGGCGCCGTTGACGCCGAGAATGCCGTAATTATGCCCTGCCGCAAAGGTGGCGTTAACGCGATCGAGCACCACCTTGCGCCCATTGTGGGTGCGGTACGCCTTCGAAACCTGCTCGAGCCGGATCATAACGGCTCGCACAGAGAGCGCCTGAGGCCGCGCTCGAGCGACAATCCGGCGAGCAGCACCACTCCGACGACGGTCATCAGATAGGTGCGATCGAGCCAGTGCGGCTGGTAATCGGCAAAAAAGCTGGTACGAAACCAATCGACCGCCTGCAATACCGGGTTCCAGGCGAACCGATCGCGAATCCAGCCCGGCATCATGCCGGGCACATAAAATATCCCGGAACAGAAATACAAAACCCGAGTCAGCTGCGCCCAGAGCTTGTCCCACGATTTGCAAAACGCGTTGATGACGGCATTGACAAAACCGCAGCCGCAGCCGAGCAACCACACCGCGATGCAGGCCGCCGCGACCCCGCCGAAATCGTGCGGCATTGCGGCCAGTCCGATGGCGCCAAACCCGGTCAACAGGATCACGGCAACGATGATGTCGGTGACGAATTCAAGGAGACCGCGCGCCAAGATCACATCAAAGGTGTGGACAAGAGGCAATTGCAGCAACGAGCCGTTGGCCGTCACCGCGTAAGTCATGCTGCTGCTGCTATGAACAAAGATGTGGTAAGGAATAATGCCGGTATAATAAAAAATGAAGAATTGGGTGCCGATTGGTGGCCGGCCATGCATCAGCACTGCAAAAGCCAGCGACAGCATCAGGATATGCAGGATCGGCTCGGCCAATGCCCAGCCATAGCCGAGGCTGGAGTCGCCAAACCGGGTGCGGGTCTCGCGGATGATCAGCGCGTGGATGACCCGCCATTGGGTTTGCATGGCGGACCACAGTCCGGGCGGCGGCCGCAGCGTTCGGATTGGCGGCGCCGGCCGCTCGCCAAGAACGACATAATCACCGTCCAGGGTCTCGAACCGACGGTTCAGGACCTGCAATACCGCCTGTGCGTATTCCTCGTTGTCGGGTTCGATACGGATCAGTTCACCACCGACCGCCAGCGCCTCGCGAAACCGGCCGCTGTCAAAATAGACCGTCAGCTGCGAGCGCTTGGGTGCCGGGTTTTCCGGTTCCAGCGCCGCGGCCCGGTCAAAAGCTGCGGCCGCCTCGTCAAAACGGGCCAGACGATACAGCAGGTTGCCGCGATGCTGATGGTACTCCGCCCGCTCCGGGGCAAGTGCGGTGGCGCGCTCGATCGCGTCGAGGGCAACTTCGATCCGCTCGCGCAGCATCTCCGCCGCCGATAACAAACGGTAACCGGTCGCGTCCGCATTTCCGCCGGCCAGCACCGCCGAGATCAGTTCCGCGGCTTCGTCGATCCGCTCGCAGCGCAGCATCGTCTCGGTCGCGTGATGCGCATTCTCCCGCTCGCCGGGTGCCAGGACATGAGCACGCCGCGCCAGATCGAGGGCTCTTTCGCGCTCGCCAAGCGCCAATGCCGAACTGGAAAAATGGCGCAATACCGCGGGGTCGTCGGGGGCCAGTGCCGCGGCGCGCGAAAAATAGCCGATGGCGTCACGGTGCAGCCCGGCGCCAGCCAACAGCAAGCCGGTGTGGACCGCGAACTCGGCGCAGTTCGGTTCGAGTTCGGCGGCGCGGGCGGCGTGCTGGATCGCGCCGTCGATGTCGCCGGCAGCGGCGAGCGAGCCGCTCGCGTGACGGTAGCCGGCGGCCCAGTCGGGCCGGACCTCGAGCAATCGCCGATAGGCCACCGCGGCGGCCTGATGCTGGCCGCAATTGCTGAACAGCCAGGCGCAGAAATCAGCAATCGCCGGACACCGTGGTTCGAGCTCGAACGCGGCATCGGCGCAGTCGACCGCATCCGCCGCCTGCCCGCGGTAATAAAGCGCCTCTGCGAGCCGGCAATAGAGCGAGGCGCGCTTGCTTGCCGCAAGCCCGCCCGCACCCAATTCGGC
>DATJLK010000126.1:0-21072 GCA_035509615.1 Allostellaceae bacterium
GTGATGTTTGGCACAAAGCGGCCGTCCATCACATCGACATGGATCCAATCGGCGCCGGCAAGGTCCACCGCGCGCACTTCGTCACCAAGCCGCCCGAAATCGGCCGACAGGATCGACGGGGCGACAATCACCGCGCGGTTCACGGGTTCGGCTCGCATACGATCAGATGGCGAGCGGGCGCCACTGCCGGCCGCTGCGCCACAGCAGGCTGTCCGCCGATCCCGGCCCGGTGCTGCCTGCCGGATAGAGTTCGAGCGGCGCCGTCTTGTCACCGGCCCACAGATCAAGGATCGGCTGCACCACCGCCCAGCCGGCTTCGACGCCATCGGCGCGGTTGAACAGCATCGCATCCCCGATCATGCAGTCATAGACCAGGGTTTCATAACCCGTGCTCGGCTCGATGTGGAAATAATCCTTGTAGCGGAAATCCATCCGCACCGCGCCGAGTTCAAGCCGCGGCCCCGGCATCTTTGCGCCAAATTGCAGGGAGACGCCCTCATCGGGCTGGATCTGCAAGACCAGCACATTTGGATTCAGTATATCGACCGGGGTGTCGCGGAACAGCGCGAACGGCGCGTTTTTGAATTTGATCACGATCTCGGTCGTGCGCCGGGTCATTCTTTTGCCGGTGCGCAGATAAAACGGCACCCCAGCCCAACGCCAATTATCGATTTCGAGCTGCAATGCCACAAAAGTCTCGGTCATGCTGTGCGGGTCGACGCCGGGCTCCTCGCGATAGCCTTGAACCGGGACGCCATTGATATGGCCTTCGGCATATTGCCCGCGCGCGACATTACGCCTCACATCCTCGTAATCGAGAGGATGGATCGATTCGAGAACCTTGGTCTTTTCGTTGCGCACCGCATCGGCGGCGAACGAGTTCGGCGATTCCATCGCTGTCAGGCTCAGCAACTGAAAGACATGGTTTGGCACCATGTCGCGCAACGCGCCGGTGACCTCGTAAAAGCTGGCGCGCCGTTCGACCCCGACGGTCTCGGCCGCCGTGATCTGGACGTGGTCGATATGGTCACGGTTCCATAGCGGTTCAAAGATCGCGTTCGAAAAGCGCAGCGCCATGATGTTCTGGACCGTCTCCTTGCCGAGGAAATGGTCCATGCGGTAGATCTGCGGCTCTTGCAACACCTTGAGGATGCGCGCGTTCAGCGCGCGGGCGGTGGCAAGATCGCTGCCGAACGGCTTTTCGATGATGACGCGCCGCCAGGCGCCGTCCTTTTCCTCGGCCAGCCCGGCCTCGCCGAGTCGTTCGACAATCGTGCCGAAGAGTTGCGGAGCAACCGCGAGGTAGAACAGCACATTGCCGCCGATGCCGAACTGCGTCTCGGTGGTCTTCAAAAGATCGGCCAGCCGGGCATAGGTCTCGGCGCTGAGGAAGTCGCCGGCGAAGTGGGTGATACGGCTGGCGATGGAGTCCCAGGTCCTGGCGTCGAACGGTTCGGTCTCGCCGCCCGACGCGGTGTCCGAGACGAAGCTCCGCACCCCCTCGGCAAGATAGTCGCGATAGGCTTCGGGCGGTTTTGGCGTGCGATCGGCGGCGATGATCGCAAACTTGTCCGACAGCAGCTTGTCTTTGGCGAGGTTGTAGATCGCCGGGATCAGCAGCCTTTTGGTCAGATCGCCGCCGGCGCCAAAGATCACCATTGTGCAGGGCGGCGCTTTTTGCGCCCGGCGCACCGTGTTTGCTCCCTTGGCTTCGCCTCGGGCGTCGTCCATCGGCTCAGTCTCCCACCATCGTACCCGGTTCTTGATGGCCGCCAAACTCATGGCGCATTGCCGACAGGATGCGCTCGGCAAAAGTATGATCCTGGCGCGAGCGGAACCGGGTGTAGAGCGCGGATGACAAGACTTCGGCCGGCACCGCCTCTTCGATCGCCGCCTGGACCGTCCACCGGCCTTCGCCCGAATCGGCGACCTGCCCGGTGAATTTCGACAGATGGGGGTCACCGGCAAGGGCGATCGCGGTCAGATCCAACAGCCAGGAGGAGATCACGCTGCCGCGTCGCCACACCTCGGCGATGTCCGGCAATTCGAGATTGTAGCGGCGGTTCTCGGGTATCGCGGCGGAACTGACGTTGCGCAGGATGTCAAAGCCTTCGGCGTAAGCCTGCATGACGCCATATTCGATGCCGTTGTGGACCATCTTGACAAAATGACCGGCGCCGACCGGGCCGCAATGCAGATAGCCCTCCTCGGCCTGCGGATTGCGGCTTTCCCGGCCCGGCGTGCGCTCGATATTGCCCTTGCCAGGGGCCAGCGTCTTCAGGATCGGGTCGAGATGATCGACGATCTTTTTGTCGCCGCCGATCATCATGCAATAGCCGCGCTCAAAACCCCAGATGCCGCCGCTGGTGCCGACATCGACAAAATGGATGCCCTTGGGACGCAGAAGTTCGGCGTGCCGGATATCGTCCTGGTAGAACGAATTGCCGCCGTCAATGACGATATCGTCCACCGACAGCAGGTCGCGAAGCTCGACGATCGTCTCGTCGGTGATCTTTCCGGCTGGCAGCATGACCCAGACCGCGCGCGGCGCACTCAACTGCTTGACAAAATCGGCGAGGTCCCGGCTTGGCTTTGCCCCCTCGCCGGCGAGCCCCTTTACCGCATCCGGGCTCTTGTCATAGACGACGCAGCTATGGCCGTTTTTCATCAACCGGCGGACGATATTGCCGCCCATCCGCCCAAGACCGATCATTCCGAGTTGCATGTGGACCCTCCGCAGGATTTCCCCCTCTCTCGCGCCGCGGGAGAGGGACCGAGCGACCAAGACCTCGAGGTTGCGTAGGCGCGCATTCGCCTCCGAGCCCCTGAGATTTACGACAAAGCCTGGCCGACAGCACGACCAAGGGTGGCGAGACCGGTTTCGAGATCACCCGATATATGGACGCGCAAGGCGCGCCGGCCGCGTTCCGCCAGAACTTCGAAATCGCCGCGCGCCTGCGCCGCCTTGACGACCCCGAAGGTATATTTCTGACCGGGGACCGGGAGGTCCTCGGCGTCATCACAGGTGATCTGTAAAAAGACGCCACTATTCGGCCCACCCTTGTAGGCCTGCCCGGTCGAATGCAAAAATCGCGGGCCAAAGCCGACGCAAGTGGCGGCATGAGTGCGATCGCGGATCGTCCGGCGCCAGCTCTGCATCGTGTCGATATGGGCCGGATTGCGTTGGACGTAAGCGAGCAGGGCGGCATAATCGCCGGCGCCGATACGGGCGAAATGCGCCTTGAGCGCGGCGGTCAGGCTCGTCGCCGCGGGCATCAGCTCGCCGGCATTGCGAGGGTCGGCAAACAGTTTGAAGACGCCCTCGGAAAAGAACGGCCTTTCCTCCGGCAGCGAACCGGTCTTTTCATAGGCTGCGGTCAAGTCGCGGGTCTTGACCTTGCTGGCCTCGACATCGGGCTGGTCGAACGGGTTGATGCCGATGATCGAGCCCGCCACCGCGGTCGCCATCTCCCAGCGGAAAAATTCCTGGCCAAGCTGCATCGCATCGGCAACCGTGATCCGCACCACCGGATGACCGGCGGCTTCGAGGGCTGCAACCGCGCGCTGCTGATCGCCGTCCTCGTCGGCAGCGAGCCGGATATAGGCAAAGACCCGATCGTTGCCGTAGGCCGCGGGAGCCGCCAACGGCTCGGCGTCGACCGGGACGATGCCCTTGCCGAGCTTGCCGGTCGATTCGGCGAGCAGTTGTTCGAGCCACGCGCCGAAATCGGCGACACCGGCCGACGCGATGATCGTCGCCTTGTCGCGCCCGTGCCGCTGGCACACCCCGAGAATGGCGCCCAGAATCACCCCCGGGTTTTCGACCGGCGGCGCGCTCGGCGCACAGGAGCGGACCATTTCGGCGGCACTCTCAAGAAAAGCACGCGGTGCGATGCCAATCACGGCGGCTGGTACCATGCCGAAATTGGACAACACCGAATAGCGCCCGCCAATGCTTGGCACGCCGTGGAAGATGGCGCGGAAACCTTCGTTACGCGCGGTCTTTTCGAGCGACGAGCCGGGATCGGTGACCGCGACAAAATGTTTGGCCGCCTCGCTGCCGATCGCAGATCTGGCGCGCTCGAAAAAATATTGCTTGAAGATGTTGGGTTCGAGCGTGCTGCCCGATTTGCTCGACACGATAAACAGCGTATGCGCGAGATCCACCATGCCCTCGAAATCGCGGATTTGCGCCGGATCGGTCGAATCAAGAACGTGCAGCTTGGGAAATCCGGGCTTGGCGCCAAAGGTCTTGGCGAATACTTCGGGCCCGAGGCTCGATCCACCCATGCCGAGCAGCAGCACATCGCGAAACCCGGCATGTCGCACATCGGCGGCAAAGTCTTCGAGATGCGCCACGGCCGCCAATTGCTGGTCGACGACGGTCAGCCAGCCGAGCCATTTCGCCTCGTCGGTCTCGGTCCACAACGAGGCGTCGCCGGCCCAGAGCCGCCGCACCTTGCCCTCGCGCCGCCAGTCCTCGAGCGCCTGCTGCACTTCCTGGTCGATCGGCGCCGGCAGCTTGCAGCTCATCGCATTGAGCTTGGCGCCGAGCACCGCGCGCCGTTTTTTCTGGACTGCGGCATAGAGCTGGTCGGCGGCGTCGGCGAATTGCCGCACCCCATCCTCGACCAGCTTTTCGGTAACCGCATCGATCGAAATGCCGGCTCGCGGCAGCGCCGCCATGACCGCGCGCGCGGCCTCGACATCCTCTTCGAGACTGGGGCGGGGATGGCCGTGGTCGCGGTAGGCGGCCATTGTCGCCGGCGGCATCGTGTTGACCGTGTCCGGGCCGATCAGTTCGTCGACGTAGAGTATGTCGCTATAGGCTTTGTTCTTGGTGCCGGTGCTCGCCCACAACAATCGCTGGGTCTGCGCCCCATGCTGCGCCAGCCGCTGCCAGCGCTCCTCGCCATAAAGCTTTTTGTAGTGCTGATAGGCGAGCTTGGCGTTGGCGATCGCGACCTTGCCCTTGAGCTGCCGCAGCCGCGCCTGTTCCGAGGGGTCGGCGGTCGCCGCGATGCGCTGATCGAGCGCTTCGTCGACCAAGGTGTCGATGCGGCTGACAAAAAAGCTCGCGACACTCGCTACCTTGTGCGGATCGCCGCCCTTTTTGGCCAAGGCTTCAAGACCCGCAATATAGGCTTCGGCAACCTCGGCATAGACCTCCTGCGAGAACAGCAAGGTCACATTGATGTTGATCCCCTCGCCGATCAAGGTGCGGATCGCCGGCAGACCAGCCTTGGTCCCGGGCACCTTGATCATCAGGTTTTCGCGGCCGACCTCGCGCCACAGCCGGCGCGCCTCTTCGATCGTCTCATGGGTCTGCATCGCCAAATAGGGCGAGACTTCGAGACTGATAAAGCCGTCGCGACCTTGCGTCTGGTGATAAACCGGGCGCAGCGCGTCAGCCCCTTCCTGGATGTCGCGGATCGCGAGTTCCTCGAACAGCGCCCCAGGGTCGAGATCGCCATTCTGCTGGGCGGCGGCGATCAGATCGTCGTAATCATCGCCATGACCGATCGCCTTTTCAAAGATCGACGGGTTTGACGTGACGCCGCGCAACCCGTCATCGGCAATCAGCTGGGTGAGTTGGCCGGTCTTCAGCAATTCGCGACTGACGAAATCGAGCCACACCGACTGACCGAATTCGTTGAGCGTTCTCAGCGGATTGGGCATCGTCCCTTACTCCTTGCGGGCGAGCTGCTGTTTGGCAGCCGCATAGACATGATCCGGGGTAAAGCCGAATTTATTCAAAAGATCCTTGAGCGGCGCCGATGCGCCAAAGGTTTTCATGCCGATGATGGCACCACTGCCGCCGGCATAGCGATCCCAGCCGAGCACCGAGGCCTGCTCGACCACGACCCGGCGGGTTACGTCCGGCGGCAGCACCGATGCGCGGTAGGCTTCGTCCTGCTGCTCGAACAATTCCCAGGACGGCATGCTGACGACGCGGGCACCAACCCCTTCAGCTTTGAGCTTTTCGTAGACGTCGATACAGATTGCAACCTCGCTGCCGGTGCCGATCAAGATTATGTCGGGTGACCGGCCGCTGCCGGCATCGGCCAGCACATAGGCGCCACGCGCCACCCCACGCGCCGGCGCATAACGCTCACGGTCGAAGGTCGGCAATGGCTGGCGCGAGAGGATCAGACAGACCGGCTGATGCTTTGCCGCCAGCGCCACGCGCCAGCCCTCGGCGACCTCGTTGGCGTCGCCGGGCCGCAAGACGATCAGTCCAGGAATGCTGCGCAACCCGACCAGCTGCTCAACCGGCTGATGTGTCGGCCCGTCCTCGCCGACGCCAATCGAATCATGCGTAAAGATGTAGACGACCGGCAGCTCCATCAAGGCGCTCAACCGGATCGGCGCCTTCATGTAGTCCGAGAAAATCAGAAAGCCCGAGCCGTAGGCGCGCAGTTTCGAGACCGACATCCCGTTGCAGATCGAGCCCATCGCGTGCTCGCGGATGCCGAAATGGAAATTGCGGCCGGCGCGCTCGTCGCCTTCGAAATCGCCGGCATCAGCAAAGGTCAGCCGGGTTTTGGTCGAAGGCGCGAGGTCAGCGGCGCCGCCGAGCAGCCACGGCAATCGCGGGGCGATCGCATTCAGCACCTGCGCCGAGGAATCGCGGCTTGCGATGCCTTTTGGATCGGGCGGGAACACCGGAATATCACGGTCCCAGCCATCGGGCAGGTCGCGCCGCTGCATTTGCTCGCAGGCATCGGCGAGGTCGGGGTATCGGGCGCGGTAACGCTCAAACAGGGCCGTCCATTGGGCGTGCAATTTCCTGCCACGGGCGCCGAAATTGGCAGCAAAATGCTGGTAGACGCCGTCGGGTACCAGGAACTTCGCGTCTTCCGGCCAGCCGTAGCGGCGCTTGGTGGCTTTGACCTCGTCTTCGCCCAATGGCTCGCCATGCGCAGCCGAGGTATCCTGCTTGTGCGGCGCGCCATAAGCGATGTGGCTGTCGACAATGATCAGGGTGGGGCGGTCTTCGGTGCGCTTGGCATCGGCGATCGCATCGGCGATGCGCTCGCGGTCATTGGCGTCGCTGACCCGCAGCACCTGCCAGCCGTAACCGAGGAACCGGCAGGCGACGTCCTCGCTGAAGGCGAGTGCCGTGTTGCCCTCGATCGTGATGTGATTGCTGTCGTAGATCCAGGTGAGATTGCCGAGCCGCAAGTGGCCGGCAATCGACGCCGCCTCGCTGCCGACCCCCTCCATCATGCAGCCGTCGCCGCACAGCGCGAATACATCGTAATCGAATATGTCGAAGCCTGGCCGATTGAAGTGCTTGGCCAGCCAATCGGCAGCGATCGCCATGCCGACGCTGTTGGCGATGCCTTGTCCGAGCGGGCCGGTCGTGGTTTCGACCCCCGAAGTCAGGTGATATTCGGGATGTCCCGGACATTTGCTGCCGAGCCGGCGGAAATGCTTGAGATCATCCAGCGATACCGAGGGGGTCCCGAGCCGCTCGTATTTCTCGTCGACCGAGGCGACGCCGGTCAGATGCAGCATCGAATATAACAGGGTCGAAGCGTGGCCCGAGGACAGCACGAACCGGTCGCGGTTTGGCCAGATCGGATCGGCCGGGTCATAGCGCAGAAATTGCTGCCACAACGTATAGACCACCGGCGCCATCGCCATCGGGGTCCCAGGATGGCCGGAATTGGCCTGCTGCACCGCATCGATGCACAAGGTTCGAATGGTGTTGACGCAAATCTCGTCGATCGACCCGGCAGGCGTCATCACACTCTCTCCATCAACCGGTAAACGCGGAGCCCCGGGGCCGTTCCGGCACCGGCCGGAGGACCGCGGCAATTTCGGCGACGATCCGATCGAGCGGTTGATCGATCCCGACGATGATCGGGTTCTCGTCGGGACCCGGCGGTTCCAGGGCCTCGAACTGGCTGTCGAGCAGGCCCGCCGGCATGAAATGACCGCGCCGTGCGGCGAGGCGCTCGGCGATCAGTTCACGCGAGCCGTCCAGAAAGACGAGTCGGATCGCCGCCCGGTTGCCGATGATGCGCCGTCGATAATCCCGCTTCAACGCCGAACAGGTCACGATCGCGCGAGCGTTGCGGGCTTGCAACGTGTCGATCGCCCGGGCGATCGCGTCGAGCCAAGGGGCGCGGTCAGCGTCGGTCAGCGGCTGCCCGCTTCGCATCTTTGCCACATTCTCCGGCGGGTGAAGCCGATCCCCCTCGAGAAATTCCCAATCGAGCGATTCCGCCAGGCGCTTCCCAACCGTCGTCTTACCCGCGCCGGCGACTCCCATGACGACGGCGATCGACGGGAACCCAGGCACTCCGCCCATTTCTTATCATCCCCGCCTTAAGCAAATCACTATAGGTTTTGCCCCGGGCGCCGTCGACCTGATATTCTTGAAGATCGTGCGACCATGCTTGGTGCCCACCCTCGGACGCCGGCACTGTTGTATCGCGTATCCGACGGCACCGGGGTTAAATCAGGTTAAATGTCGTGACATTTTCCGACAATGCTCTCTCATGCCCTACTCGTGCGTCTTCGGGCCGGCGCTGAATACCGGCGCCCCGCTCGGCGTCTCGGCGAGGGTGCCGGTCGCCGGTTCGAGGGTCACCCGGAGTTCCGCCTTGCCGGCCAAGCGGCGGATATTCGCCGGCGTTTCGGCCAGTATCTTGGACCCGGACAGCGGCAACAACCCCAGCGGCTGCGCCGGCTCGCCGGGTGTAACAAGCCACAGCTGATAATCTTTGCCAGCGGGTGGCGGCGGCGGTTGAAGGCTGTCAAGCGCGATCTGGTGCGCGGCTCGGGCCAGACGCATGGTCCAGACCGGGTGTCGGTTTGCATCGCGCAACACCGCGATTACCGGCCGCTCGGCGAAATCGGCAGGTTCGCGGGCGACCAGCGCTGCGACCAGCAGGGCCATCGCCAGGGTAGCAAGCACGATTGCGGTGCGGCGCCAGAACCGGCCGGATTCCCAAAATTCCCCGGCGGCGGTTACCGGCGACATCGCCTGTTCCGTTCGCCGGCGGATATTCCCGGCGAGCGCGCTTGAGACGGCAGGTGGTGGACCAAGGCCGGTTTCATCGACACTCTTCAGATGCAGCGCTGAATTCGCCAGCCTCAGTTAGCCTGGCGCCGGGTTTTGACCGTGACCGGCGCCACCAGCACGCGGTCGACCCGACGGCCGTCCATTTCGACAATCTCGAATTGATAGCCGTTGGTGGTGACCCGGTCAGCGATCATCGGCACCCGGTTGAGACGCGCCATCAAATAACCCCCCAGCGTATGAAAGTCCGCGTCCTCGCCGCTCAGATGCGAGAGGCCGAGCACCTGTTTCAACTCGTCGAGCCCGACCAGACCGTCGATCAGCCAACTGCCGTCATCCCGCCTGACGACCCGTTGATCGGTGTCGCTCGCCCCCGGGATGTCGCCGACCAGCGCCTCGAGGATGTCGCTCGGCGTCACCAGCCCTTCAAGATCGCCATATTCGTCGACGATCAGCGCCATTGGCTCGCCCGAACTCTTGAACATGTCGAGCACCCGCAACACTGACACCGTATTCGGCAGATAAAGCGGCGGCCGGGTGTCGCTGCGCAAATCGAGAGCCTGGCCCGTCAGACAGCGGGCGAGCAGATCCTTGGCTTCGACGATGCCGACCACTTGCGCCGATCCGCCTTGCATAACCGGAAAACGCGAATAGGGGCTCTCACGAATGCGGCGCCGGTTCTCCTCTTCCGGATCGTTGAGATCGAGCCATTCGATGCGGGTGCGCGGGGTCATCACCGCGCTAGCGCGGCGGTCGCCGAGCCGCAACGCCATCTCGACAATTTCGGTTTCAGCCTGCGGAATGTGGCCGGTCGCGGTCCCCTCGCGCAGCATGAAGCTGATCTCTTCGTCGGTCACCGGGGCGGCCTTTTCGTAGCGCAGCGGCAGCAATCGCAGGACGAGATTGGTCGAGGCGCTGAGAAACCATTCGATCGGCGCCCCGATGCGCGACAAACTCCGCATCGCACGGGCAAGAGCGGCGGCGATCCCCTCCGCATGCGACATCGCGATCCGCTTTGGCACCAGTTCGCCGACGATCAGTGACAGATACGAAATCGCCAGCACAACAATTGCCATGCTGATCGCATGCGCATATCGCGCGACAAATCCCGGATATTGTTGGAGCACCAACTGGAGCCGCGCGCCCAAGGTCGCTTGGCCAAAAGTGCCCGACAGGACCGCGATGACGGTGATGCCGATCTGGACCGTCGCCAGCATCCGCGAGGGATCGGATTTCAATTCGAGGGCGGCGCGAGCGCCGGGATTACCGGTTTCGGCAATCGTCTTCAACCGCGCCGTGCGGGCCGAAACCAGCGCTATTTCAGCCATCGCAAAAATGCCGTTCAACAGGATCAGCAGAAAGACGACCGTCAGTTGCAGAAAGAGCATCGCTCGCGTCCCGTCGGTCCCCGGGCGCAGCCGGTTGCGCCGCCCGGCGATGGGGTCGGGGAGAAAGACTGCTTAAAAACAACAAAAGCCGCTTTTCGTCGCGGCTTTTGTGCGGCGGGCGCAGACCGTCGCCGGTTCTGGCTATGGCGGATCGCGGCGAGCCGCCGGCACCGCCCGATCTTTGGACAGCCCGATCTTTGGACAGGTGGCGGCGGACAGGTGGCGGCCGATCAGCGCGAATAGTATTCGATGACGAGGTTGGGCTCCATCGATACCGGGTAGGGGACATCGGTCGGTTTTGGTGCCCGCACAAAGCGGCCCTTCATGCGGTCATGATCGATCTCGACGTAATCGGGCACGTCGCGCTCGCCGGATCGCGAAGCTTCAAGGACGAGCGCCATCGCCTTTGCCTTGGCCCCCAATTCGATCTCGTCGCCATCGCGCACCGAATAGGACGGGATCGTCACCCGTCGTCCGTTGACGCGGACATGCCCGTGATTGACGAGTTGGCGCGCGGCAAACGGCGTCGGGACCAGTTTCATGCGGTAGACGACGGCATCAAGACGGCGCTCCAGCAGTTCGACCAGATTGTCGCCGGTATCGCCGCGCCGCCGCACCGCCTCTTCATAAAGCCGGCGAAATTGACGCTCGCCCAGATTGGCGTAATAGCCTTTGAGCTTCTGCTTGGCGGCCAGCTGGGTTCCGAAATCCGACGGCTTTTTGCGCCGCTGCCCATGCTGGCCCGGTCCGTATTCGCGCCGGTTGAGCGGGCTCTTGGGCCGTCCCCATAAATTGACGCCGAGTCGGCGGTTGATCTTGTATTTGGGTTCTTCGCGTTTGCTGCTCATAAATCCGGATTCCGCTTGCGACGCGGCGGACCATATAGGCGAGCCGCGGCTCAAGTCAAATCAGCCACCCGCTCCCTGCGTTCCGTCAGCGGCGGTCGTCAAGCGCCCCGACCCGGTCCTCGACAGTGCAAGCGGTCAACGATGCGCGCATTCTGTCCAACCATCGCCCGCATCTGCTCCAACACTCCATTCACCGTCTCGTCGAGGCGAATGAGCGCTGTCTCGTGGCGCAAGACGATCGCCGTCAGCACGCGCATTTCATCCCGCAGGCTTGCCGCCTCGGTCGTAAGCCGCTGCAGCGCCCGACCAATATAGGCAAGTCGATCGTCTCGCCAGGTTCTCCGCCCATCGCTGGGGAATTGCGGCCGGCGTGAATAGAAGTCAATCCGGACACGCCTGCGGCCGGTCACGCCACTGGCTGCTGAGGCGCGGTGTGGCAAAACGGTTAGCGGCCGGCCATCAGCGGCGGTTGCTGCAGGTAGCCATCAGCGAGCCGGCGACCGGTTTCGCGCATCAATTGCTGGTCCAGCGCCGTGGTCGCAGCGGGCGGCGCATGCACGACCGTGTTGTTGCAGTAGGTCGGGATGACAGCCCCGTTGCCGCGGGACAACCCGGTCGGGTCACGGCCCGCCGCGACCGCGCGGATGCCGCGCCGGATCTGGTGGCGAAACATGCTGATGCCGCGATCGGTTTCGCTGAGATGTTCCAGACCGTGGATCGCGATCGGCCGCTGTGAGACCTGGGCTTCGTAATCGCCGGGGTGCAGCTGGCCCTCCTCATAGGAATCGGCAGCGAGTTGGCCGGGCAGCATGATATTGCGGTCGGCCCACCATTGCGGCGTTGTCGTGCTGTCGGTCTCGCAGACATGGCGGAATTCGATCAGCATCGTGTTGGTGTCGTCGATCGGCACCGCCCAGCGCGTCATCATCGGGCCGCTGAAGGCGCGCTCTTCGCGGCCGGTTTCCCAGATCGGCGCTACCTGCTGCAGGTTGGGCCGCACGATCTCCACCATCCGCGTCCAGATATTATCGCCGACCCGGCGGGTGGCGACATAGACCATGCCGATCGGGGTCTCGACATATTCGAGTTCGGGCAAGACGCCGAATTCTTCGGTAAAGACGGCGCCGCTGACGATCGTGTGCAAGAACGCGGTATGGACCGGATCCATCGTGTTTTCATGAATCTGCAGCCAGTTCGCCGGAAAACAGTATTTCCGGCCGGAGATCATCCGATAACCGGGCCGGTTATAGGTGTCGTAGACCGGGAATGGCGGCTTCAGCTCGGGCGGCCCCATATAGGCAAAGACGATCCCGTTATACTCGTGGAGCGGGTAGGCGCCGTGAAACAGCCGATCCTTTAGCGTGCTGTCGGCCGGTTCGCCGGGGGTTTCGAGGATCGTCCCGTCGACATCAAACAGCCAGCCGTGATAGCAGCAGCGGATCCCTTTGGCACCGATCAGCCCGAATTCAAGCGAGGTGCCGCGATGCGGGCAATGCAGTTCCAACAAACCAGCCGCACCCGTCCTGTCGCGAAATGCGACCAGATCCTCGCCCATGATCTTGAGCCGCAGCGGCAGGTCGTTCAGTTCGTCGGAAAAGCACACCGGCTGCCAGAAGCGCCGCAGATATTCGCCGCACGGTGTGGCGGGGCCGACATGGGTCAGCTCGGCGTCTTCCTCGGGAATGTCGCGGTGGGAATAGCCGCCATACCTGGTCTTCAAAAACGGTGCCCGGGTCGCCATCGATAACCCTCCAGTTCGCGATCGCCTCAGCAGTTTCTTTTTCGGACCCGGATCAAGGCTACTGTTGCCAGAAGCCCGGCCGGTTAGCGCGGTTATATATCGGGTTTTGCCTGCATCTCAACCTGGCAGGCCCAAAGTCCGAACCGCTCTGCCCCGGCAGATCCACTTTCGCGATAAGGCCGGACAAGTCGATCAGCCCAGCGGCATCATCCCGGTCAACGGGATACCAGCCGAGCGCTGTTGCGCGCCGGCTATTCGGCGGCGGTGCGGGCGGCGCGGCGCCGCATATTGGGGTCGAGCAGGCGCTTCCTTAGCCGGATCGACTTTGGCGTCACTTCGACGAGCTCGTCATCGGCGACATAGGCGATCGCCTGTTCGAGGCTCATCAGAATGGGTGGGGTCAGCCGCACCGCTTCGTCCTTGGACGTGGTGCGGATGTTGGTCAGCTGCTTGCCCCTGAGCGGGTTGACGTCGAGATCGTTGCCGCGGGTGTGGGCGCCGATGATCATCCCCTCATAGACCAGGGCACCGGGTTCAATGAACATCGGGCCGCGCTCTTCGAGGTTCCACAGCGCGTAGGCGATCGCCGCACCATCGGCGGTCGACACCAACACGCCGTTGCGGCGGCCCTCGATCGCTCCCTTGTGCGGCGCATAGCCATGAAACACCCGGCTCATCACCCCGGTGCCGCGGGTGTCGGCGAGGAACTCGCCCTGATAGCCGATCAACCCGCGCGTCGGCCCGAAAAAAGTCAGCCGCAACTTGCCGCCGCCCGACGGCCGCATCTCCTGCATCTCGGCCTTGCGGCGGGCGAGCTTGTCGACGACGATCCCGGCGAATTCCTGATCGACATCGACGACGACCTCCTCGATCGGTTCGAGGCGCTGGCCGGTCGCGGAGTCAGTCGTGAACAGCACCCGCGGCCGCGAGATCGCGAGTTCGTAGCCTTCGCGCCGCATCGTCTCGATCAGCACGCCAAGCTGCAATTCGCCGCGGCCGGCGACCTCGAACGCCTCTCTTTGCGTGCTTTGGCTGACGCGGATCGCGACATTGCCCTCGGCTTCGCGATAAAGCCGCTCGCCGATCACCCGCGAGGTCACCTTTGACCCCTCGCGCCCGGCAAGCGGACTGTCATTGACCGAAAACGTCATCGCCAGGGTCGGCGGGTCGATCGGGTCGGCCGGCAGCGGGTCTTCGACTTCGGGAGCGCAGATCGTGTCGGCAACCGTGGTCAAGGTCATTCCGGCGACGGCGATGATGTCGCCGGCCTGCGCCTCCTCGATCGGGCGGCGTTCGAGCCCGCGAAACGCCTGCAGTTTGGTCAGACGCGCCTGCTCGATGACGCGGCCGTCCCGGCCCAGCGATTTGACCGGCATGTTGAGCCGTGCCGTGCCGGAATGAATGAGCCCGGTCAGCACCCGGCCAAGATAGGGGTCGTAGTCGAGGGTTGTCGCCAGCATCGCAAAGGGCGCATCGGGATCGGCCCGCGGCGGCGGCACATGCGACAGGATCAGCTCGAAGAGCGGGGTCAGGTCGCGCCGCGGTTGGTCCAGTTCGGTCGTCGCCCAGCCGCTGCGGCCGGAGGCGAATATGGTCGGAAAATCGAGCTGCGCCTCGGTCGCGTCCAAAATGGCGAACAGGTCAAAGACCTCGTTGTGAACCTCGATCGCGCGCGCGTCGGGGCGGTCGACCTTGTTGATCACGACGATCGGCCGCAGCCCCTGCCGCAGCGCCTTGCCGACAACAAATTTGGTCTGCGGCATCGGCCCTTCGGCGGCATCGACCAACACCAGCACGCCGTCGACCATGCTGAGAATGCGCTCGACCTCGCCGCCGAAATCGGCGTGGCCGGGCGTGTCGACGATGTTGATGCGCACGTCGTGCCAAAGCACCGAGGTGCATTTTGCCAGGATCGTGATGCCACGCTCGCGTTCGAGATCGTTCGAATCGAGGGCGCGTTCGGCGACCTGCTGATTGGCGCGAAACGCACCCGACTGGCGCAGCATCGCATCGACCAGGGTGGTCTTGCCGTGATCGACATGGGCAATGATCGCGATGTTGCGGATATCCATGGTTCCAACACAGATCCGCGCCCTGGAGGGGCGCGGGTTTCAATTGTGGTTTTGCTGCACTCGCTGCTTCGATACCAAGTCCGCGGTTAATGCCGCAAACAAGCCGGCACCCGGAACGAGCTACGACAGATTGCGCCGGCGCCGATCACCAACCTCTTGATTAATTCGGCAGCGCACAAAGGAAATGGGAAGCGGCAGCGCACGGGTCAAGCCATCGCACCGCGCCCGCGCCCGGTTTGGCCCGGCACCGCCGGAGCCAGCAACGCTTGCGGTCCGATCGGGGATTTTCGCGACGCGGTGCAGAATCGTGGCCGCAGGGTTGTCCGGCGATCGTTTATATCGCAATTTCTCGGCGCACACAGCGGTGCCGTCGAAACCTGCGTCCGATGCTCGGGCAAATCAACAATTTCATCATCCTTTGGGTTATCATCGATCCGATCGCGGCGCTGTCGATCTTTGTCAGCCTGACCGCCGAGTATGATCGCCGATCGCGGCGCAGGATCGCCACTGCCGCCGTCCTCGCTGCGTTTCTTGTTCTTTGCTTTTTCATCGGTCTTGGCCAGATCATCATCGAAGCGATGGGCGTATCGCTGAGCGAATTTCAGATCGCCGGCGGACTGATCCTGTTCCTGTTTGCCGTGACCATGGTCATCGGCGGGGCGCCGCAAGCTCTGCAATTGCGCGCCGACCCCCAGACCGGATCGGAGATCGCCATCTATCCGCTCGCTATCCCGACGCTGGCTGGACCCGGAGCGATGCTCACGGTCATGCTGCTGACCGACCGTTCGCGCTTTTCCACAACCGATCAGCTGACGACGGCGGCAACGGTCGCGGTCGTGCTCGCGATCACCCTGGCGATGTTGTTTCTCGCCGATCCGATTCTCCGCCTCATCGGGCTCCACGGCGCCAATGTGCTGAAGCGGATCATGGGCATGGTCCTGGCTGCCGTCGCCGTCAAGATCATCCTTGGCGGTATCGCCGACTGGCTTCATCTGCCCGCAAGCAGGATTGGTTGATGCCAGCGGCGCCAAAAATTTAGAGCTTTATCATCCGTTCCGTGCCTCGGCGACGAGCTGGGCCAAGCTGCGCTCGGGGCGACCGCCGAGGTGAGAGATGATTTCGGCCGCGCACAAGCTGCCGGTTTCGCCACAGACCGGAAGCGGCAGCCCCTGGGTCAGACCATAGAGAAACCCGGCGGCGTAGAGATCGCCCGCGCCGGTGGTGTCGACGACGCGCGCGACCGGCTTTGCCGCGATAGGGTATTCGGCGCCATCGGCCAGGATGAGACTGCCCGCAGCACTGCGGGTCAAGGCCGCGACCGCGACATGGCCGCGCACCGCCGCGGCTGCGCTCACAAAATCCGCAGTCTCGTAGAGCGAACAGATCTCGACTTCGTTGGCGAACAGAATATCGACATGGCCCGCGACGAGGTCGCGAAACGCTGCGCGGTGGCGTGCGACGCAGAACGGGTCGGAGAGCGACAGCGCCACCTTGCGGCCGGTGGCATGGGCGATTGCGGCCGCCTTGCCAAACGCCTGCTGCGCCAAGGGCGGGTCGAACAGATAGCCTTCGAGATAGGTGATTTGGGCGGCGCCGACCAGATCGGGATCGATGTCGTCGGGCCCGAGTTCGGCGCAGGCGCCCAGATAGGTGTTCATTGTGCGCTGGCCGTCCGCGGTGACCAGGATCAGGCAGCGGGCGGTCGCCGGACCGCTTGTCGCCGCCGGGGTGTCGAAGCGCACGCCCTGGGCGGTCAGATCGTGGCGAAAGACTTCGCCGAGCAGATCGCTGTGCACCTTGCCGATAAAAGCGCCCTTGCCGCCGAGCGAAGCGATCCCGGCCATCGTATTGGCGGTCGATCCGCCCGATGCCTCGATCGCCGGCCCCATCATTCGATACAGCAGTTCGGCGCGCTCGGCATCGATCAGCGCCGTCGTTCCCTTGACCAGCGCTTCTTTTTCGAGAAACGCCTCATCGGTATGGGCGATAACGTCGACGATCGCATTGCCGATGCCGACGACATCGGCCGTAGTCTGGTTCATGATCGATACTTACCTACGCGGTGGGCCGCACGCCCGAGACTATATCGGGGTTCGCGATGCCCGCAAACGCACAACCCCAATCCGGCCTGCCCAGCGCTGTCGACCGCGCCGGATATCGGATGATCCGGGCGGCGACGCGGCCGAGCCGGGCCGGTGCTACACCCCTCGCCTACCCGAGCAATACCCGAACCGGATCGGCGCTGGTCTAGAAGCGGTCAACCACCGTGTAGACCAAATAGGCGAATAAGATCGTGCCCAGCAGCAACAACAGGACGACAAGCGTGAGATCCAGCCGCGCCCCGGGACCGGACCGCACATCGCTGGCATCGATGGCGAGGGTAGTCTTGCGAAAGCGGATCGCGGCAAACGCCATCATCACGCCGCCAAGCACGATCAGCAGCAAGCCGGCGGTGGTCCCGACGATCTGACCACCGACCTCTGGCGAATGCGTCGCCCGCGACTGCTCGGCGATTCTCAGAAACAGATCGAATTTCTGCACCAGGAATCCGAACGCCATGATGGCGATCGCCGTGCGCACCCAAGCCAGGAACGTCCGTTCGTTGGCCGCGTGGTCGCTGTATCGCTCGATCATGGCGGCCCGCCTCACCGGTTATGTACTCTGATGAGGTGGGACTTTTAGCATCAACAACGCACCCGCGTGCCCGGAACGAGAGGCCTCGGCGAGAACCGGCCGCAGCTTTTGCCTGGCATCGCAAGCCGCCGGCGCTCCGAGCGCTGTTGGCAGGGCGAATACAAATAACCAGCGCCCCACCATGCAGTCTACTCTGCTGGAACGCGGTTGGCGGAGCAGGAGCTGCGAGCTTGGAGCTGGGAGCAGGATCTCTTGTCGTCGAAACGGCGCGCTGAGCGCGGCGTTGTCCACGGATATCCACGGATATGTGCGAAGGCCCAATTGAGACCGCCGCGCGCAAGGGTGATACCGGGTGAGCCAACCGGGCTCCCGCGGCGCCAGGCAGGCGCGATGGCATCGCCGCGGATGGGTTGCCGCCGCCGCCATCATCGCAATCGTAGCCGGCGTGATCGCCATGACCGCAGCCCGCGAGCCAGCGCTTTTCGCAGGGTTGTCGGCGCTTCGCCTGCGGATTGCGGCGATCATCGTCTTTGCCGCGACCTATATCGTGATCGCGCTCGGAAAATTGCCGGGATTTTACCTCGATCGCGCCGGTGCGGCGCTGCTGGGTGCGGCGTTGATGGTCGGGTTCGGAGTGCTGCCATTCGACCGGGCGGTGCGGGCGATCGATTTCGAGACGATCGCGTTGCTGCTCGGCATGATGATTGTCATCGGCAATTTGCGGCTGTCGGGCTTTTTTCGGCTTGTCACCAGACGGGCCGAGACCCATGCCCGCCACCCGCTGATGTTGCTCGCAGCGGTGATCCTGACCTCGGGCTTCTTCTCGGCATTTCTGGTCAATGACACGATCTGCCTTGCCCTGACCCCGCTGGTGCTCGATCTCGTCGTCCGGTTGCAGCGCGATCCCCTCCCTTATCTGCTCGGGGTCGCGATGGCGTCAAACGTCGGCAGCGTTGCGACCATCACCGGCAATCCGCAGAACATCATGATCGGCAGTTTTTCAACGATTCCCTACGCCGCCTTTGGCGCGGCACTGGCACCGGTCGCGGCGATCGGGCTCATCCTGACCTTCGGGCTGATCGCATTGCTCCACCCGGCCGAATTCCGCACCCGTGAGAAACTCCGCGGCGGGTTGATGCCGGCCCATGCTCACCGGCCTTTGATGATCAAATCGGTCGTGGCGACGGCGGCGATGATGACGGGTTTCCTGGCTGGCCAGCCACCGGCCAAGATCGCGCTTGTTGCCGGTGGGCTGCTGCTGGTGACCCGTACCGTCAAGAGCGGCAAGATCTACCGTGAGATCGACTGGCCGTTGTTGGTGATGTTTGCCGGCCTGTTTGTCGTCGTCGCTGGCTTCGAACAAGTCTTGCTCTCGCCGGGGCTGATCGCCGCGATCGGCCATCAGCACCTCGACCAGATGCCGGTCCTGGCGCTGGTGACGGCGGTGTTGTCGAACCTCGTCAGCAACGTTCCGGCGGTGATGGCCCTCAAGCCCTTTGTCGCGGCCTTGCCCGATCAGCAACGCGCCTGGCTCGTCATCGCGATGTCGTCGACCTTGGCTGGCAATTTGACGATCCTCGGCTCGGTCGCCAATCTGATCGTCGTCCAGCGCGCCGCCCGGCAGGCGGTCACCATCGGGTTCTGGCAATATTTTCGGGTCGGGGCCCCATTGACCGTGCTGACGATTGCCATCGGCCTGCTGTGGTTGTGAACCTTTGGTGCAGCATTAACAGCATTGGCGAAATGGAACCGGGATGAAGGCAGCACACTATAACGAGTTGGGACAGCCGATCGGGATCTCGTTGCCGGATTGGTCGCCGCGGGCCTTGCCGCCGCGCACCCCGATCGAGGGCCGCTTCTGCCGGGTCGAGCCGCTCGACCCCGACCGGCATGCGGCCGAACTGTTCGAAGCGAATAGCGAGGATGCCGAAGGGCGCAACTGGACCTATCTGCCGCATGGGCCATATCCGGCGTTTGATCCCTACCGCGAATATCTTGTGGCCGCGGCGCGGCGCGACGACCCGCTGGTCCACGCCATCATCGATCGCGCGACCGGCCGGGCCGTCGGGGTCGCGAGCCTGATGCGCATCGACCCGGCGGCCGGGGTCGTCGAGGTCGGCGGGATCAACTATAGCCCGCGTCTGCAGCGCCGGCCTGCCGCGACCGAGGCGATGTATCTGCTAATGCGCCGGGTTTTCGACGAACTAGGGTATCGCCGCTACGAGTGGAAATGCGACTCGCTCAATGAGCCGTCGCGAGCAGCGGCGTTACGCCTTGGCTTTTGTTACGAGGGGCTATTCCGTCAGGCGACGGTCTACAAAGGCCGCAATCGCGATACCGCCTGGTTCTCGATCATCGACGGCGAATGGCCGTCGCGGCGCACCGCATTCGAGGCCTGGCTCGACCCGGCGAATTTCGACAGCGACGGCGTTCAGCGCCGAAACCTGCAAGCCCTGCGAGCGGCAAGCGATCAACCGCCGGATAGAGCGCAGGTCACCGAGCCGCGGATCTGAGCGGCCTCGCATATCACAGGCCCGCGCAGATCAACAGCCTCGGGCCGGAAGCATCGGGCTGCCCTCGCGCCGGCTTTGCACCGGGCTTGGACAAAAGCCGCCCGCCCGCGGCATGCGCGGACAGGCGGTGTCGTAGCTCAGGGATGGGTGATGAAGAACGGCCGGCTTAGAAGTCCATGCCGCCCATGCCACCGCCCGGCGGCATTGCCGGCGGGGTTTTGGGCTCGGGCTTCTCGGCCACCATCGCCTCGGTCGTGATCAGCAAACCGGCCACCGAAGCCGCATCCTGCAAGGCGTGGCGCACCACCTTGGTCGGGTCGATGATGCCGGCCCGGATCATATCGGTGAACTCGCCTTTCTGCGCGTCATAGCCAAAGTTCGGGTCGCTGCTGTCGAGCAGTTTGCCGACCACGATCGAGCCGTCGGTGCCCGAGTTTTCAGCGATCTGGCGCGCCGGATAGAGGATCGCCTTTTTGACGATGTCGATGCCGACCTTCTGGTCGTTGTTGGACGGGTTCAGGCCGTCGAGCGCGCGCGCGGCGTAAAGCAGTGCAGCGCCACCACCGGCAACGACACCCTCTTCGACCGCGGCACGCGTCGCGTGCATTGCGTCGTCGACGCGGTCCTTGCGCTCCTTGACCTCGACCTCGGTCGCACCGCCGACCCGGATTACCGCGACGCCGCCAGCCAGCTTTGCCAGTCGCTCCTGCAACTTCTCGCGGTCATAGTCCGAGGTTGTCTCCTCGATCTGCTGCCGGATCTGGGCGATGCGGCCCTGGATGTCGTCCGACTTGCCGGACCCGTCGATGATCGTCGTATTTTCCTTCTCGATCCGCACCCGC
>DATJLK010000127.1:0-7135 GCA_035509615.1 Allostellaceae bacterium
TCTGGAGCGGGCGAGGGGGTTCGAACCCCCGACCCCAACCTTGGCAAGGGACGAAGGCCGCGCCCCAGATGGCGCATTCCTCACGCTTTTCGGCAACGGAAACCGACCGTGTTCCTTGTTCGTCCTTTTCAATCGGGATTCATCGGCACAAACGAGAAAAACTTTTCCGAGGATCGGCGCCTCCGACCGAATCGGGAACAGCCTATCAGAATAAGGACAATCATGCCGCAACGACGCCTCGGAGCTGGGCAAGCGCGGCCACAATATGCTCCGGGTGAGCGGAGGCGTGCTCGATCTCCCACAGCCACGGCCGGCCGTCGGCAGCGTGGTGGATCACCAAATCCTCTCCGGCATCCTGGCCGCCGATCTGGTCGCGGTCGCGGTCCGGCATTTCGGGCCAGGGGCGCAACTCGATCGCGATCGTGTCGGTGTCGGGGTAATAGCGGATCGTCGGTTCTTTGTTCATGGCTCGAAGTCTCGATCCCAAAAGGCATAGTGGACGGTCTCGCCGTCCGGTTCCGTGGGGACACGCAGCCAGCGTTGCCGCTCCGTTACCCGCTACCAATGCCGCAAGGGCCCATCGTGCTGGCGCTGTTTGCGCGCCGGCTGTGCGACCGCCCGTGGCACGTCAGCGAGATCGATGTCGCAGCGTTCCGGTCGGGCCATCACTTCCAGGGCGAAATAGCGCGTACGCCAGAAAGGCGGTGGTGGAATCCGTTCGGGGCCGGCCGTACGCGGCTATCCACGGGAGGCGCGCAGCGGCACCACCGAACCGCCGCTTGGCGCCGCATTGCAAAAACCCGCCCAATCCGCCATCAACTGGCGGCGCTTCTGGAAGAGATCGCCGCGCCGGTAAGCCGCTTCGACCTTGTCCGATACGGCGTGCGCCAACGCCATTTCGACGACCTCGGCTGGGAAGTTGGTGCGTTCGGCCGCCCAGTCGCGGAAGGTCGACCGAAAGCCATGCACCGTCAGCTCCCCGCGGCCCATCCGCCGCAGTAACATCAGCATCGCCATGTTGCTGAGTGGCTTGCCGCGCTTGGGGCCAGCGAAGATGACCGGTGCATCGTCGCCCGGCGGCCGCTGCCGAGCGAGCTCATCGAGGATCGCGATCGCCAGCGGCGCAAGCGGCACCCGGTGGTCCCGGCCCGCCTTCATTCGCTCGGCCGGCACCGTCCAGACGCACTCGGCGAAATTGACTTCATCCCACCGGGCGCCGATGACCTCCCCGGTGCGGCCCGCAGTGAGGACCGCGAATTCGAGTGCGCGCGCCGCCATGCCCTCCTGGCGACGCAACTCGGTGACGAATGCCGCGATCTCGTCGTAAGGGAGTGCCGCATGATGCTCGCCGCGGCCGGTCGCCCGTCGCACGGCTCGCTTGGCACTCGCCGGTTTCGGCAGCAGGCTTTCGAGGCAGCCTTTCCAACGCGCCGGATTTTCGCCTCGGCGGAACTTGCGTACGCTTGCCCAATCGAGCACTGCTTCGATTCGCTGACGGACGCGCGTCGCAGTCTCGGCCTTAGTCGACCAGATCGGTTCCAGCGCCTTTACGACAAGGCCTTCGTCGATCGCCTGCACCGGCAGGTCGCCGAAGATCGGGTAGACATAGGTCTCGAGCGTCGACGGCCATTGTGCGGCGTGCTTGGCGTTGCGCCAGGTCGGCCGGTGAGCCTCGATGTACCGCTCGGCACATTCCTGGAACGTTATCGCTTTCGCGTGGTCGAGCCTGACGGCTTGGCGCTGCGTCTGCCTTGCGGCGAGCGGATCGATGCCGTCAAGGAGTTGCTCGCGACACCGCCGCGCGCGCTCGCGCGCTTCCTTGAGCCCGATCGTGTGCAACGGCCCGATCCCCATCTCATGCCGTTTGCCCTCAAACATGTAGCGGAAGATCCAGCTGCGCCTGCCGGTGGCGCCGACGCAGAGATAGAGGCCGGCGCCATCGGGGTGCATGCCCGGCCCTTTGCTCTTCAGGCCGATCGCCGACAATCTGTCGATCGCCTTCGCCATTTCGGTCCCACGTTGGGTCCCACACCCCTAAGCCGGATACTGGCGAAAAACGGCGCAGGTGTCCAGAGCCATTGGCACTAAGAGATTTTGATTTATAATATTTTCCTGTGCGTGCGCCTTCGCGCACCTTCGCCGCTGGCGGAGAGGGAGGGATTCGAACCCTCGGTCCCCCGCAAAGGGGACAACGGTTTTCGAGACCGCCCCGTTCGACCGCTCCGGCACCTCTCCAGGCGCGGCGGCTTTCGCCTACTCCCGCCGTCCCGATAACGCAAGCATCCTTGCGCCAGATTCAGATGCCGAGCGCGGCTGGACCTGCCAGGGCTTGCCGCAGCTTCGCACCAGGGCTTGCCGCGGCCTCTCAACGGTGCTCCCGGTTCGCAAACATTACGAGCGGGTTTTGCAGATCGGCTCTCGGGCCGATCGCAGTGCCGAGGATGCGCTTGACCCGGCTCCGGCAGTGTACGACACTTTTGTTAAGCGATCGCAAATTGGAGCATTATCCCCAATGATATTCTATCCGGAAGAGCGTATAGCTATATTCATTGACGGCGCCAATCTCTATTCCGCCGCCCGTGGTCTCGCTTTCGACATCGATTACAAGCGACTCCTCGACTTGTTCGCCACCAAAGGGCGTTTGATCCGCGCGTTCTATTATACTGCCTTGGTCGAAGATCAGGAATATTCGCCGATCCGGCCGCTCGTCGATTGGCTCGATTACAATGGCTATTCGATGGTCACCAAGCCGACCAAGGAGTTCACCGATGCAATGGGGCGCCGTCGGGTCAAAGGCAACATGGATATCGAGCTTGCGATCGACATGCTCGAAATGGCGCAATTCATCGACCACGCGATCCTGTTTTCCGGCGACGGCGACTTCCGCCGGCTGGTCGAGGCGGTGCAGCGCCGGGGCGTGCGGGTTTCGGTCGTATCGACGATTCGTTCGTCGCCGCCGATGGTCTCCGACGATCTGCGCCGACAGGCCGACAATTTCATCGAGTTGCAAGATCTCGCGGCCAACATCGCGCGCAACCACCACCCGCGCGAGGAGATGCGGGTGCGCGCCGAACCCGTCGAGGAGGCGTGAGCGCCGGCTTGTCGCCGTCTTCGCAGCCGACCGCCAGCGCCGCCCCGGCGGCAGAGGAGCCTGTCGCCGCGTTGCCGGCGCGCGATTGCCCGCTCTGCCCGCGGCTTGCCGCTTTCCGCGAGACCCAGCGGGCGTCGCATCCGGAATGGCACAATGCGCCAGTTCCGCCGTTTGGCGACGGCGAGGCGGCATTGCTGATCGTCGGTCTCGCACCCGGTTTGCGCGGCGCCAACCGCACCGGCCGCCCGTTTACCGGCGATCATGCCGGCGGGCTGCTCTATGCGACCTTGCGGAAGTTTGCGCTGGCGCAGGGCGATTACGATGCGCGGGCCGATGACGGGCTGGCGCTCGTCGGCGTCCGCATAACCAATGCGGTACGCTGCGTCCCGCCGCAAAACCAGCCGCAACCGCGTGAAATCGCCGCCTGCCGCCGGTTTCTCGCGGCTGAAATCGCGGCCTCGCCCGGCCTGCGCGCGTTTTTGGCGCTGGGTGCGATCGCGCATAGCGCCATCCTCGGGGCGCTTGATCTGCGCCGCGCGGCTTTTCCGTTCGCCCATGGCGCGATCCATGCCCTACCCGATGGCCGGGTGCTGGCCGACAGCTATCACTGCTCGCGCCTCAACACCAATACCGGAAAACTGACCGTGACGATGTTCGAAACGGTGTTCGAAACGCTGCGCGACCGCCTTGCGACGGATGGCATTGGCACCGCGATGCGCAGCACGCATGGCATGGTCACGACACCGCGCTAATTCCGTCACGGTCGTGCAGCCCGGCGGGGCATCGAGGTTTGGGATCCGACCTCGGTGACGCGCGACGCTGGCGGGCCGAATACGAATTCTTTTCCGGGACTGCTTTGGACAACGACAATTCGGCGCCGTCTCAGACGCCTTGCTCGCGCATGATGCGGGCCCGGCTGCGCTGCCAGTCGCGTGTTTTTTCCGCCTCACGCTTGTCGGCCTTGCGCTTGCCGCGGGCGAGGCCAAGCGCCACCTTGGCGCGGCCGCGATCGTTGAAATAGATCGAGAGCGGTACGACCGTCACCCCTTCGCGGCGGATGGCGCCCAACAGGCGGTTCATTTCCTTGCGATGCAACAACAGCTTTCGCGGCCGCCGCGGCTCGTGATTGAAATGCGCCGAACTCGCATATTCCGGAATGTTGGCATTGACCAGAAACAGTTCGCCGCCGCTCTCATCGGCATAGGCCTCGGCGATGCTGGCTTGGCCTTTGCGCAACACCTTGACCTCGGTACCCTGTAAAACCAGCCCGGCTTCCAGAGTATCCTCGATCAGATAGTCGTGGCGGGCGCGCCGGTTTTGCGCAACGTATCGGTCGGCACTCCGCATCGCACCCGCACCTCAGTTCGACAGACCGGCTCAGTTCGACAGACCGGCTCAGTTCAACAGACCCGCTCAGTTCGGCAGACCGGTTCAGTTCAACAGGCCGGCGCCGCGCATTGCCCGTGCCACCCGCTCTGCCGTCTCGGGCATGATCGCGCATAGCGGCTGACGCACCGTCGGCTCGCATTTGCCCAAGAGCGAGGCGGCATATTTGACCGGCGCCGGGCTGGTCTCGGCAAACAGCGCGTCGTGCAACGGGATCAACCGTTCATTGATTTGGCGAACCCTGTCGACCTCACCGCGCTGCCAGGCTTCATGCATTCCGGCCAGCAGCCGCGGCGCGACATTGGCGGTGACCGATATGCAGCCGTCGCCGCCCTGCGACAAATAGGCCACCGCGGTGGCATCTTCGCCCGACATCATCGAAAAGTCGCGGCCAATCTCGACCCGCATGCGCAGCGGCCGCGCGAGGTCGTTGGTGGCGTCCTTGACGCCGACGATGTTGGTCAGTTTGGCAAGCCGCGCCATTGTCGCATTGCTCATATCGACCGATGACCGGCCCGGTATGTTGTAGATCACGATCGGGATGTCGACCGCGTCATGGATCGCCCTGAAATGCTGAAACAGGCCTTCTTGTGTCGGCTTGTTGTAATACGGGCAGACGATCAGCGCCGCCGTCGCCCCCGCCTTTTTGGCCAGGCGGGTCAACTCGATCGTATGCGCGGTCGAATTCGACCCGGTTCCAGCGATCACCGGCACGCGGCCATTCGCCGCTTCGGCGCACAAGGCGATGACCCGTTGCTGCTCTTCGTGGCTTAACGTCGGCGCCTCGCCGGTGGTGCCGGTCGGCACCAACCCATGTGTGCCCTGTTCGACTTGCCAGGTGACAAAATCCTGAAACCTGGTCTCGTCGACGCCCCCGTTGCGGAATGGCGTGATCAGCGCGACGAAAGATCCTTTGAACATCGTGTCCTCCCGGAGGTCGGCCTCGGCTTGACGATAATCCCCGCGGCATCGGTCTTCAATCGCAGCATCGCTCTTCAATCAACATGGGCCAACGCTTCGGCGCTGCGGAAATCGCTCGGGGTGCGGCGAGCCGACTTGCCTCGTCCGATTAAACCCCGTTAAAAGATTTGCCTTATCTTTGACTCGGCAAGGAAGGGGGGCCAACCTTGCTCTCGTTAAAACGCCATCTTTGTTTTGTCGCGATTGCCGTAGCGGTCGCGATGGCGGGCACGGCGCCGCCCGCGTCATCCCAGATCCTATCAAATGCTGATCTGGCGGCGACACGCGGCGCGTTTGCCGCCGCCCAAGCCGGCGACTGGAACCGTGCCTATGCCGCCGCCGCGGCGATCAGCGACCCGCTGCCGCTCAAAATGCTGCGCTGGCTCGACTATGCCAGCCCGGGGGCGCCCGGCCGCTTTGCCGATATCGCCGATTTTATCGAGAAAAACCCGGACTGGCCTTATCAACGGGCGCTGCGCATGCATGCTGAAGAGGCGCTGTCAGGAGAGACCGACGCGGTCGCCGCCGCCTGGTTCAAACGCTACCCGCCGATCAGCGCCGCCGGGCAAGTCCGCGCCGCACAGATCCTGGCTAATTCGGGCGATGTCGCCGGCGCGACGGCGGCGCTGCAAGCGATCTGGGTCAACGGCGATTTCAACGCGCTCGACGAGCGCAACTTTCTCGCCGCGCATGGCGCCGCGATCCGGCCGCAGGATGACGAAAACCGGCTCGACCGGCTGTTGTGGGATGGCAAGATCGAGGCGGCGCGGCGCATGCTGTCACGCGTCCCGGCGGATTATCGGGCATTGGCCGAAGCGCGGCTCGCCCTGGCCGTGCAGGCTCCGGCCGCGGATTTGCTCGTCGCCCGCGTGCCGACGCAATTGCAGACCGATTCCGGCCTTCTCTATGAGGAATTGCGGTGGCGGCGCGAACGCGACATGACCGACGCCGCGGTGGCCATTCTGCGCGCCAATCCGGGCGATCCGCTCCACCCCGACGCGTGGTGGCACGAGCGTCAGATCATCGTCCGCCATCTTCTGGCCGCCGGCAATTTCGACCTCGCCTATCAGATCGCGGCGCAGCATGGGGTGCTCGACGGCAAGTCCTATGCGGATGCCGATTTCCTGCTCGGCTACATCGCCCTTCGCTTTAAAAAGGATCCGGCGCTCGCCTTCGACGATTTTTCCCACATCCTCACCCGGGCCGACACGCCATACGCCAAAGCGCGCGCCGGATATTGGGGGGGGCGCGCCGCCGAGGCCGAGGCCAAACCCGAACTCGCGGAAAAATGGTACGCCGCCGGCGCGGAGCACATGGCGACCTTCTACGGGCAGCTTGCCGCGC
The DNA here is from genome assembly GCA_035509615.1 of Allostellaceae bacterium. Classification (GTDB taxonomy): domain Bacteria; phylum Pseudomonadota; class Alphaproteobacteria; order ATCC43930; family CGMCC-115725; genus AP-15. Next base: position 6,782 of record DATJLK010000127.1, read on the forward strand.
ACCAACTCGGCAACGATGCGCCGCCGCATCCGGTGCCGGAACCCGTCCCGACCAGTGCCGAGCGTGCCGCGTTCGAAGGCAACGACGTGGTGCGGGCGACGATGGTCTTTTTTGCCATCGGCGACCGTCGGCACAGCAAGGAATTCCTGATGTACCTGGCCGACCGCGCGAACACCCCGACCCAATTTGCGATGCTCGCGACGTTGGCGGAACAGAGCGGCCGCCTCGACTTGGGCATCGCGGTTGCCAAGCGCGCGATCGTGGCCGGCACCCCGCTGATGATCCACGGCTATCCGATCGTGGCGCTGCCACCTGGAGGGGCCCCCGAGCCGGCCTTGCTATACGCCATCATCC
>DATJLK010000128.1:0-19349 GCA_035509615.1 Allostellaceae bacterium
GCGGCGATGTTGAGGCGCCCGCCATCAAGGCCCATCATCGCGATCTTGAAGCCGTCGCCCTCGGCGCCGAGCCGGTTGGCGACCGGCACCCGGCAATCCTCGAAAATCACCATCGCGGTCGGCTGGCTGTTCCAGCCGAGCTTTCTTTCCTTTTTGCCAAAGGACAGCCCGGGCGAGCCGTTTTCGACAACGAGGCAGGAGATGCCGTGCGGCCCCTCCCCGCCGGTCCGGACCATCGCGATATAGATATCGCTGGCACCGCCGCCCGAGATGAACGCCTTGGTGCCGTTCAGGACGTAGCTGTCGCCGTCGCGGCGCGCCCGCGTCGTCAGTGCCGCCGCATCCGAGCCGCTCCCCGGCTCGGTCAGACAGTAGCTGGCAAGATGGTCCATCGGCGTCAGCTTTGGCAGAAACCGGGCGCGCTGTTCGCGCGTGCCAAAGCGGTCGATCATCCACGACGCCATGTTGTGGATCGACAGATAAGCGGCGGTCGACACGCAGGCCGTCGCCAATTCCTCGAACAGGATCGCGGCGTCGATGCGCCCGAGCCCGCTGCCGCCAAACTCCTCGCCGACATAGATCGCGGCAAAGCCGAGTGCCGCGGCACGGCGCAATGCCTCGACCGGAAACTCCTGACGCTCGTCCCAGCCCGGGGCGTGGGGCAGCCATTCCTCGCGGGCAAAGGCCCGTGCGGTCTCTTGAAACGCCCGCTGCTCGTCCGAAAGCGTGAAATCCATGGAACGAATATAGCCGCCGGTCGGGTCCCCGCAACCGGCCGCCCACCTGCACGGGTTCAGGCGGCGCCGGCGTGCGGCATCAGCCGCATTTCTTCGGGCATCGGCTTGAAATGCCTGGAAAGTGTCAGGCCTTGGCGTTGGTAGGACGATCCGATCGAGCGGCCATAAAGCTTGCTGGGCCGGGTGATCAGACGCTCATAGACAAGCCGGCCGACGATCTGACCGTCCTCGATCAGAAACGGCACCTCGTGCGCGCGCACCTCCAAGACGGCGCGGCTGCCCTTGCCTCCGGTCTCAGCCATGCCAAAACCGGGATCAAAAAAGCCCGCGTAATGCACTCGAAATTCACCGACCAGCGTGTCGTAGGCTAGCATTTCTGCTGCCTGATCAGCAGGAATGGTGACGGGTTCACGTGATGCAAGTATATAGAAATCCTCTGGGTCTAGTATGATCCCTTCCCCGCTAGCCTTGAATACCGGATCCCAGAAATCTCGGACGTCATAATGATTGGTTGTATCAACATCGATGACGGGCGCGTGCTTTCTCGCCTTGTAACCGACAAACCCGTTCTGGAGCGTGCCGCTGACATCGACCGTGACCGCAAGACCGCCCTCGATCAATTCCCGGCCGATCGGCGCACCCGGGGGCACGATGCTGAAGCCGACTTCTTCGTGCAGGCGGCGCAAGGCGGCATTGCTCGAAGTCGGCCTCCCGCGCCGCACCCGCAGCTGGACCAGCCGCGACCCTTTACGAACCAAAATGCTGAAAGACCGCGGTGACAGTTCTGCGTAAAGCGGACCGCGATAATTCGATTTTATATGATCGAACTCGGTGCCGTAATCAGTAATCACACGGGCAAATACATTGAGCCGTCCGGTAGAGCTTTTCGGATTGGCCGAACCAGAGGCACGATAGCGCAGGTCCAGATGTTCCATTAGCGGCACAACGTAGACGCAATCTTTTTCAAGGACGGCGCCGTCACGCAGGTCGAGGGTGTGAAGCGTCATCGCGCCAAGCTTTTCGCCCACTGTGTGCTTCAGCCCGGGAAGAAAACTGGCGCGAACGCGATGCGCTATTTTTCCCAGGCGCAGATCGATGCTGGCCGGCTGGATCTGATCTTCGGTGATCGGTTCCATCGACTGGATTTCACGCGTCCGATCGATCGCATCTCGCAACAGCTGCGATGGCAAAATTCCCGTAGCATGCTCAAGCTCTCTCGGCTCGGGAGGCGGAAACAACTCGCCGATCGACCTTTCGGGGTCGGGCAATGGGAACAGTGCGGGCTCGATGGTTTGCGGCATCAGACAAACAACTAACCAGCTAAGCGCCTCTTATCTAGGCCAGGATGACGCGCGCGAGAAGATCCGCGCTGCAATCCTTGCTGCGCGACGGCCGCCGGCCAGGCCCGGTGGCGTCAGCCGCCAGGCTCAAAGGTTTTTGCCGGCACGCCTCGCAGTCGGTTGCGCAGGGCTGGCGCCAGACCGATCCTCAGCGCCTAGCCGGCGATATCGAGCCCGATATCGAGAATCGGAGCGCTATGGGTGATCCACCCCGAGGAGATCAGATCGACCCCGGCGGCGGCGACCGCCGCCACGGTTTCCGGACTGATCCGGCCCGACGCCTCGGTCACCGCCCGGCCGTCGACCATCGCCACCGCCCGGCGCAGGGTCTCCGGGCTCATATTGTCGAGCAGGACCGCATCGACCCCGACCTCGAGCGCCTCAGCGAGCTGGTCGAGGGTGTCGACCTCGAGCTCGATCTTGACGAGATGTCCGGCATGGGCGCGGGCGCGTTCCAGCGCCGGCCTCACTCCGCCGGCCAAGGCCAGATGGTTGTCCTTGATCAGCATCGCGTCATCGAGGCCAAATCGATGGTTGGCGCCGCCGCCGAGACGCACCGCCTCTTTCTCCAGGGTGCGCAGACCGGGCGTGGTTTTGCGGGTGCACACGATTTTGGCCTTTGACCCGGCAATCGCATCGGCGAGCGCCCGCGTCGCGGTCGCGACCCCGGACATGCGGCTCAATAAATTCAGCGCGGTGCGTTCGGCAGCAAGCACGCCGCGCGCCGGGCCGGCGATGCAGGCGATATCGTCGCCGCGGGCGACCCGAGCGCCGTCTGCGCGCAGCCGCTCGATGCGCAACCCCGGCTCGACCAGTTCGAAGGCAAGCAGAGCCGCCTCGAGCCCGGCAACGATCCCGGGCTGACGCGCCGCGATCACCGCCTCGACCGTTGCGCCGGCAGGCACGATCGCATCGCTGGTAATGTCGCCGGCGCGGCCCAGATCCTCCAGTAGCGCCGCGCGGACGATCGGCTCGATGATCAGCCGCATCACCATTGCACCCTCTCCCCGATCCGCTTTCGGACCAGACTCAGCCGAGCGCCAGCATGCGCTCGACGGCGGCGCGCGCCCGGCCGGCAATCGCCGGGTCGACCGTCACCTCATGCGTCATGGTTTCGAGCGCCTGGCGTATTTTCGGCAGGGTGATCCGCTTCATATGCGGGCACAGATTGCATGGCCGTACAAAATCGAGTTCGGGATATTGCAGCGCCACATTGTCGCTCATCGAGCATTCGGTCAGCAGCACGACCCGCCCCGGCCGCTGCTTGCCGACATAATCGGCCATCGCCGCGGTCGAGCCGGTGAAGTCGCATTCGGCGACAACCTCGGGCGGGCATTCGGGATGGGCCAGGACGACCACACCCGGATAACTCTCGCGCATGCTCCGGACATCCTCGGCGGTAAAGCGCTCATGGACCTCGCAATGCCCCTTCCAGGCGATGATTTCGACCTTGGTCTGGGCGGCGGTGTTGCGCGCCAGATATTCGTCGGGCAGCATGATGACGCGCGGCACGCCGAGCGCCTCGATGATCTTTTTGGCGTTGGCCGAGGTGCAGCAGATGTCGGATTCGGCCTTTACTGCCGCCGAGGTATTGACATAGCTGACGATCGGCACGCCCGGATGGCGCTCGCGCATCAGCCGGATATCGGCGGCGGTGATTGACGCCGCCAGCGAGCAGCCGGCCTCGAGATCGGGGATCAGCACCGTCTTCTCCGGGTTTAGCAATTTGGCGGTCTCGGCCATGAAGTGAACCCCGGCCAAAACGATGACATCGGCATCGGTGCGCGCCGCTTCGCGCGCCAGCGCCAGACTGTCGCCGACGATGTCGGCCACGGTGTGGAAGATGTCGGGAGTCTGGTAGTTGTGCGCCAGCACGACCGCATTGCGCTCCCGCTTCAGCCGCAGGATCTCGCCGATATCGGCGGCGATGATCGGCCATTCGAAGGCCGGTATGTGCCGCTCCACACGCGAATAGATCTCGGGCAGCGGCATCGGCGCGCGGTTCGGGTTCGCAGTCTCCAGCACGTCTTTCTCCTTATGCTCATAATGAGCATTATAGGGTTCCGGAAAAACCGGGCTCGATGACCCGGTGACCGGTTATGCAGGATATGAGGATAAGTGTCGTAATCGAACTGTCAAGATCCGCATCGTCGAATCGCACCTGCGCCGGCGACCGGCCCAGACGAGCGGGTGCGGCAAGCGCGCGGCGTTGACTCCACCTGGCGCGGGGCGTTGACCCCGCCGCACCTGGCGTCGGCACGGAAAGCGGTAACTTATCGGTCGACGCCGGTGTTGACCTGTGGCGACCGGCGCCGCCGGTTGGCCCGTTCCCTGACGAATTTAGGACCAAATCAAATGGCAGGGTCGAACAGCCCCGTCGCAGAAAACGATCGCGCCGAGGACGCCGAGGACAATGCGCCCGAATTGCCGGCGGGTGTTACCGAACGCGAAGTCGAAAACATCGAGGAGCGGGCGCGGCTGCGCACTCCGGTCATTTACGAGATCGTCCGCCGCGAGGGCGAGACCGAAATGGAGCGCCCGATCGTCTCGCTATGGTGGTCGGGTGTGGCGGCCGGCTTGTCGATCAGTTTCTCGTTGCTGGCGCAAGCGGTGCTGTGGCTGCACCTGCCAGACGCGCCATGGCGTCCGCTGATCAGCTGTCTGGGCTATTCGGTCGGGTTCCTGATCGTGGTGCTGGCGCGCCAGCAGCTCTTCACCGAAAACACCGTGACCGTCGTACTGCCGGTCGTCGCCCGGTTCAACCTGCCGAACCTGCGACGGTTGGCAAGGATGTGGAGCGTCGTCTTTGTCGCCAATATGGTCGGGACCTTTTTCGCGGCGCTATTCTGCACCGTTACGCCGGTCGTCTCACCCGAGCTGCGCGGCGTCATGCTCGAACTCAGCCGCGCGACGATGGAACTTGGCTGGGCCGAGATGCTGTGCCGCGGCATCGGCGCCGGATTTTTGATCGCGGCGATGGTCTGGCTGATCCCGAGTGCGGAGGGCGCCCAGTTCTTTGTCGTCACGATGAACACCTACCTGATCGCGGTCGCTGGTTTCACCCATATTGTCGCCGGCAGCGTCGAAGGGTTTTTGTTGGTGCTGAACGGCCAGTTTGGTTTTGGTCAGATGTTCGCCGATTTCACCGTGCCGGTTCTGCTCGGCAACATCACCGGCGGGACGGCGCTGTTCGCGGTTCTCTCCTATGCCCAGGTGATGAAGGAGATGTGACGGTCTGCGAGCTGCGCCGGCCACCGCCCGCCTGGCAATTTGGTCTTTGAGAGCGCCTTTTAGAAAACGACCCCGAAGATCGTCGGCCGGGCTTCGAAGCAGCAGCCGGAACCAACAGATTTCCAGCCCTTCGTCCCCCGCACCGTCAACCGCACCGCACGCGCTCGTCAAGGCACAACGCGGTTCAATTTCCGTTGCGAAATCCGGTCGCGTCGCGACAATCCGTCAGGGGCGTCCGAGGTCATCGGCGGCGGGCCGGTCTGGCCACGAACGGCGCACTGTCGGCGCCCGCACCGGCAGGATTTGGTCCAAAACCCGAGCAGTCCAGGCGAGGAAGCGAGCATGACCGCAATCGGCGCCAGCCCGTACCCGATCACCCTCGACGACATCGAATCGCTCGCGGTGGGCGCCTGGATCCTCGGCACAGGCGGCGGCGGCAGCCCCTATCTTGGGCTCCTGAACATGCGCCGGCTTTATGCCGCGGGGCATCGCGTCGGGCTGATCTCGCCTTTCGATCTCGGCGACGATGATTGGGTTGCGGTCGTCTCGAATATGGGAGCACCCCTTGTCGGCCAGGAACGGCTTGTCGACAGTCGCAATGTCGCGCGCGCGGTCGAGATCCAGCAGGAGCTGCTTGGCGCGAAATTCGCTGCGGTGATGTCGCTCGAAGTCGGCGGCGGCAACGGCATCCAGCCATTGATGGCCGCGGCCCATCTCGGATTGCCGGTGGTCGACGCCGACACGATGGGCCGGGCCTATCCCGAGGCGCAGATGACGAGTGTCGCGGTCGGCGAACTCCGCGCCTACCCGTGCGTGCTCTACGATCCGCGCGGCATCGAAGCGGTCGTGACCAGGGTCCCGGATTGGCAATGGATGGAGCGCGCCAGCCGCAAGATCTGCGTCGAGATGGGCTCGATCGCATCGACCTGCAAAGCGCCGCGCACCGGCGCCGAGGTCAAGGAGTGGGGCATCCACTTCACGGTCTCAAAAGCGATCGGGATCGGCCGCCGCGTGCGCGATGCGCGAAGCCACCACCAGGATCCGATCGCCGCGATCCTCGACGAGACTAACGGCAAGCGTCTCTTTGCCGGCAAGCTCGTCGATGTCGACCGGCGCACGACCGAAGGGTTCTTGCGCGGGCGAGCCGTTATCGACGGGCTCGACGGCGATCGCGGCTCCCAGCTCGAAATCGCGTTTCAGAACGAATGGGTTGTCGCCTGGCGCGACGGCGCACCGCTGGCCATGTCGCCCGATCTGATTTGCGTGCTTGACACCGTATCGGGCGAGGCCTGCGGCACCGAGACAATCCGCTACGGCCGGCGCGTGAGTGTGGTTGCCCTGCCGGCGCCGCCGGTGTTTCTCAGCCCGAAGGGGCTCCAACATGTCGGCCCGCGCGCCTTTGGCTATGATCTCGACTTCCGTTCGGTGTTTGGCTGAGGCTCCGGGGATATACCGGGGGCTCAAGCCGCCAAAGGCCGCCCGCCACCCGAACGGGATTGGCGATGCGACCCGAAAAACCGTGCGGCGGCGCTATGGCAAAATCGGCAAGGCGGCCGATATGCCTGACATCGGAGGTCGGACTGCATGAACCAGTTCGGGATCGGCCAGTCGGTGCGCCGTGTCGAGGACCGGCGTTTTCTAACCGGCCACGGCAATTACATCGACGATCTGGTACTGCCGCGCCAAGCCTACGCCTTTATGCTGCGCTCGCCGCATGCGCATGCCCGGCTCCTTGCGATCGACACCGCGGCGGCTGCGGCGGCCTCGGGCGTGCTGGCTGTCGTGACCGGTGACGACTTGGCGCGCGACGGCCTGGGCTCGATCCCGTGTCTGGTGCCGATCATCAACCGCGACGGGTCGACGGCGCCTTCGCCGCAGCGGCCGGCGCTGATCCGCGAGCGTGTGCGCCATGTCGGCGACACGGTGGCGATGGTCGTCGCCGAGAGCCTCGCGGCAGCCCGCGACGCCGCCGAATTGATCGAGGTCGATTACGCGCCGCTGCCCGCCGCTGCCCTGACCGAGCACGCGCTCGATGCCGGCCAGCCGCAAGTCTGGGATGAGGTGCCGGGTAATCTCGCCTTCGACTGGGCGATCGGCGATGCCGCCGCGGTCGATCGGGCGCTGGCGACGGCACGCCATCGCATCGCGCTCGAGATCGTCAACAACCGTGTTGTCGTCAATTCGATGGAGCCGCGCGGTGCGATCGGCGCCTACGATCCGGGTCAGGACGCCTATACCCTGTGGAGTTCGACCCAGGGCTCGCATTTGCTGCGCAGCCAGCTGGCCGAGAGCGTATTCAAAATCCCGGAAAACCGCATCCGCGTCGTCACCCATGATGTCGGCGGCGGGTTCGGCATGAAGGCGTTTTTGTATCCCGAGCACATCCTGGTGCTATGGGCGGCGAAAAAGCTCGGCCGGCCGGTCAAATGGACGCCCGAACGCTCGGATGCGTTCATGACCGACGCGCAGGGCCGCGACAACATCATGCGGCTCGAACTGGGGCTTGATGACGAACTGCATTTCATCGGCCTGTCGGTCACCAACCTTGCCAATATGGGCGCTTATCTGTCGAATTTCGCGCCGGCAATCCCGACCGAGTCGGGCGGGGTCATGTTCAGCGGCGTCTATACGATCCCGGCGATCTCGGTCGTAGTCAAAGGTGCTTTTACCCACACCGTGCCGGTCGACGCCTATCGCGGTGCGGGCCGGCCGGAGGCGGCCTATGCGCTCGAGCGGCTGATCGATTACGCCGCCCGCCGGCTTGGTGTGGCGCCGCAGGAACTGCGCCGGCGCAACTTCATCCGCCCCGAGGCGACGCCGTATGCGACCCCGCTCGGTCTCGTCTATGACAGCGGCGATTTCGCCCGCAACATGGAAGACGCGCTTGCCACCGCCGATGTCGCGGGTTTTGCGATGCGCCGCGCTGCGGCTGCCGCCCGGGGACGGTATCGCGGGATCGGCTACGCCGTCTATATCGAGCAGTCTGGGATGCCGCCCGACGAGTTTGCCGAGCTGCGGTTTGATCCCGACGGCACATTGACGATGCTGATGGGAACCCAGTCCTCGGGGCAGGGCCACCAGACCGCCTACGCCCAGCTTGCCGCTGAGCGGTTGGGCCTGCCGCTCGACAAGATCCGCGTGGTGCAGGGCGACACCGCGGCGATCGCTTTTGGCCGCGGCACCGGCGGCTCGCGCTCGTTGCCGGTTGGCGGCGCCTCGGTCGACGCCGCCGCGGGCAAACTGATCGCCAAAGGCCGGCGCATCGCCGCCCATCTGCTGGAGGCGGCCGAAGTTGACGTCGCGTTTGCCGATGGCGTATTCCGGATCCCGGGGACCGACCGCGAGATTGCGATCGCGGCGGTGGCGCGCGCCGCGTTCAATCCGGCGCAATTGCCCGATGGTGTCGAGCCGGGCTTTGCCGAGAGCGGACATTTCACCCCGCCGGCGCCGACCTTCCCCAATGGCTGCCATGTCTGCGAGGTCGAAATCGAACCCGACACCGGGCATGTCGACATCGTGCGTTACCTGGTCGTCGACGATTTCGGTACGGTCGTCAACCCGCTGCTGCTGCGCGGCCAGGTCCATGGCGGGGTGGCGCAGGGCGTCGGCCAGGCCTTGCTCGAACGGACCGTCTACGACCCGGAGACCGGTCAACTGATGACCGGCTCCTTGACCGATTATTGCCTGCCTCGCGCCGAAGACCTGCCGGCCATCGAATTCGCCTACAATGTCGTACCGTGCCGCACCAACCCGCTCGGGCTCAAAGGTGCAGGCGAGGCCGGGGCGATCGGAGCGCCGCCGGCACTGGTCAACGCGATCGTCGATGCGCTGGGGCCCCTGGGCATCGATCATATCGACATGCCGGTCACGCCGGAACGATTGTGGCAGGCAATCCACACCGCGCAACGACGGCAGGCAGCATGATGAGCGAGATCCACGACCATTTGCTCGACACCGCGCGGCGCGCCGCACTGGCCGCCGGCGAAGCGATTATGGCGGTCTATGCGCAGGATTTCGACGTGCGCCAAAAGCTCGACAAAAGCCCGGTCACCGAGGCCGATCTCGCGGCTGAGCGGATCATCGTCGCAATACTCAGAGGGGCGTTTCCCGAGATTCCGATCGTCTCCGAGGAGCTGGTCGATGCCGAGGGGCTGCCGCCCTCGGCGCCGCGGTTCTGGGTCGTCGATCCGCTCGACGGGACGCGCGAGTTCGTCGCCAAAAATGGCGAGTTCGCGGTCTGCATCGGCCTTGTCGAAGACTCACACCCGGTGATGGGCGTGCTGCATGGGCCGGCGGTCGGGTTGACCTATGCCGCCTATGGCCCGGGTACCGCGACCCGCCAGCGGCGCGGTGCCGCGATCGAGCCGATCCGGGCGCGCGCACCATCGCCGGACGGATTTATCGTCGTCCACAGCCGCTCGCACGAGAACAGCCGGCGGGTCGGCGAGTTTCTTGAAAACTACCCGGTGCTGGAGCGCAAAAAATGCGGCAGCGCGCTCAAATTCGGCTTGATCGCCGCGGGCGAGGCCGATCTCTACCCGCGCTTTGGCGCGACCATGGAATGGGACACCGCCGCCGGGCAGGCGATCCTCGAGGCCGCCGGCGGGCGGGTCGAAACCTTTACCGGCGAGCCCCTGAGCTATGGCAAGCCCGGTCTCAAAAACGATGGCTTTGTCGCCTGGGGCCGCCCTCGCTGAATCTCAGCCATCGGCGAGGCGCATGCCGAATTGCTGCCCCGGCGCCCTGAACCCGGAAGTTCGATATATCATCCCGACGCCGGTCGACCCGGTTGTCGGTACCGGCCCTCACCGGTCCGGGGCGGCGTTGCGTCGATGCGGCGGTCGGTTATGATCGCGCGATGCAGACGCATCAAACCCCCGCCTTTCACTATCGGCTCGGGCTGAACCAGCCGATCGGCAGCCCGACCCAAAGACGGCTCGCGGAGATGGCCGAGGCCATTGGCCGGGACACCGATGGTGCGTTCCGGCTCGATGTGTTCCCGGAAAGCCGGCTCGGCCCCGACCCGCAAATGCTCGCCGATATGCGCAGCGGTGCGCTCCAGTTTTTTGTCGCCGGCGCCACCTTGGGGGAATTGGCGCCGACCAGTGCGTTGCCGTTATTGCCGTTCGCCTTTGCTGATTCGACCGCGGTGTTTGCCGCGCTTGACGGCGCCCTCGGCGATCGGATCCGCAGCGAGCTGGGGCAAAACGGCATCCATGCCTTTCGCCGTAGCCTGCAAAACGGGTTTCACCACCTGACGACCAGCGGGCGGCCGATCCACACCGCCGCCGATCTCGAGGGCGTCAAGATCCGCAGCCCGGGCGGGGCGATCGCCCACGATTTTTTCGACACCTTTGGCGCCGAGGCTGGTTACGTCCCGTTCAATCAGATGTACGCGGCGCTGAAGGAACGCCGGTTTGACGGCCAGAGCGACCCGCTCGGTGTTGTCCTGTCGTTAAAGCTTTACGAGGTCCAGAGCCATCTGAGCCTGACCCGCCATTGGTGGTCGGGTTTTACGCTGCTGTGCAATGCCGATGCCTGGGCCGCTTTACCGGTGGAAATCCAGCAGACTATCGAGCGCAATGCCGAGAAATACGCATTGCTGCAGCGCCAGGACACCGAAGCGATCAACGCTGCCGGGGCCGACGAGCTGGCGCGGCGAGGCATGATCGTCAATACGCCCGATACCGACAGCTTTCGTGCCCGGCTCGCGGCGTTCTATGCGCGCTGGCGCGGAAAGTCCGGTCCAGCCGCCTGGCGCTTGCTCGAAACCTATGCCGGCGAGCTTGCGGGCTGATGGAAGCAGATCGCGGTCGGCTGTTTCGGCTCGACGGCAAGACGGCGCTGGTCACCGGCGCCGGGCGCGGGATCGGCCGCGCCGTGGCGATGGCACTCGCCGATGCCGGCGCCGAATTGGTGCTGGTCAGCCGCACCGCAGCGCAGCTCGAAGAGGTGGCGGGCGAGATCGTGCGGCAGGGCGGCCGGGCGCGCGCCGTGCCGCTCGACGTGACCGACAGCGTGGCGGTGCGCGAGGCTGTTGCCGGGCTCGACCGGCTCGACATCCTGGTCAACAATGCCGGGGTCAACCGGCCGCAGCCCTTTCTCGATGTCGATGAGGAAACCCTCGACCGGCTGCTGACGCTGAATGTCCGCGCCGCGTTTCTCGTGGCACAGGCCGCGGCACGCCTTATGATTACCCAAGGCGGCGGCGTCATCATCAATGTCACCTCGCAGATGGGCCATGTCGGCTCGGAGCGCGGCCGCACCGTCTATGTCATGACCAAACACGCGCTCGAAGGGTTGACCAAGGCGATGGCCGTCGAACTGGCGCCGAAGGGGGTACGCGTCGTCTCGATCGCGCCGACTTTTATCGACACGCCGCTGGTCCGGCCGTTTTTTGACGACCCGACCTTTCGCCAATGGGTGCTCGACCGCATTCCGCTGGGTCGGCTCGGCACCGTCGAAGAGGTCGCGCACGCGGTCGTGTTCCTCGCCTCGCCTGCCGCGTCGCTCGTCACCGGCTCGTCTCTGCTGGTCGATGGCGGCTGGACCGCGTGGTAAGGCTGATCAATGCTGCTTCAAGTTGAACTTGAAGATTAGCCGCGGAGGGGTGCTGTTATTCGAGACCGAAAGCGGGATTATGAACGCTGGTCGGCAGAACGATACCAGGACGAGCCTGCTCGACCACGGTTGCATAAAGATTGCCGAGCACGCCGGCTTTATCGAGCCGCCGCAAAACGGACCAAATGGTGTCGTTGAAAGCATCAGGCTCGTATGGCACAGGCTCGTATGGCACGTGAACCGCGGCGACTGAGAAACCAGAAGCAAGAGGACACTATGCCCCGGCACATCAAAAAGGCGGCGTTGGCTGGCACTCAAGACGAAAGCGATGCCAAGGTACGCAGCACGGTAGAAACTATCATCGCCGATATCGCCAGCCGCGGCGACGCGGCGGTGCGCGAATTGTCGGAAAAATTTGACAAATGGTCGCCGCCGAGCTTCCGGCTGGCGGATGATGAGATTGCAGCGCTGATCGCCAAGGTATCGCCGCGGACGATCGCCGACATCGAATTCGCGCAGACCCAGATCCGCCATTTTGCCGAGATCCAGCGCGCCTCGCTCAGGGATGTCGAGGTCGAGACCCTGCCCGGCGTCGTGCTCGGCCATCGTCACATTCCGGTCGCCCGGGTCGGCTGCTATGTGCCGGGCGGGCGCTATCCGATGGTCGCCTCGGCGCATATGTCGATCGTCACCGCGCGGGTTGCCGGGGTCGGCCATATCACCGCCTGCACCCCGCCAAACCAGGGCGGCCCGCACCCCGAGACGATCGCTGCGATGCATTTGGCGGGCGCCGACGAGATCCATGTCGTGGGCGGGGTCCAGGCGGTCGCGGCGATGGCGCTCGGCACCGACAGTTTCAAGCCGGTCGACATGCTGGTCGGCCCCGGCAACGCCTATGTCGCCGAGGCCAAGCGCCAGCTTTACGGCAAGGTCGGGATCGATCTGTTTGCCGGCCCGACCGAGATCCTGGTCATCGCCGACGACAGCGCCGACGCCGAAATGTGCGCAACCGACCTTCTGGGCCAGACCGAGCATGGACCGACTTCGCCGGCGATCCTGTTGACCACCTCGGAACCGCTCGCCCATGCCACGCTTGCCGAAATCGACCGCCAGCTCCGGGTGCTGCCGACCGCCGATGTCGCCGGGACCGCCTGGCGCGATTACGGCGAAGTCATTCTCTGCGCCGACGATGCCGAGATGGCGGACGAGGCCGACCGCATCGCCGCCGAGCATGTCGAGGTCCTGACCCGCCAGCCGAAGGGGTGGCTCGACCGGCTGCACAATTACGGTGCACTGTTTCTCGGCCCCGAAACCAATGTCTCGTATGGCGACAAGGTCATCGGCACCAATCACACGCTGCCGACCAAGGGGGCGGCGCGCTACACCGGCGGCCTGTGGGTCGGCAAGTTTCTGAAGACCTGCACCTACCAGGAGGTCAAAACCCCCGAGGCGAGCGCCATGGTCGGCGAATATTGCAGCCGGCTCTGTGCGATCGAACGTTTCTGGGGCCACAAGGAACAAGCCGACCTGCGCGTGCGTCGCTACGGCCGCAAAAACGCCGCGGAGTGACCAACCTTGTTGTCGTCCCGAGGCGGGCGGCGACCGGGTACGTCGCGCTTTGGAAAAGCGGCCTCGCCGGGATCGTCGAAACCCTGGCCTCGGCGGCTTGGATCCCTATTCGGCGGGCACGATCATCTTGCCGATTGGCCATAGCGCCAAACCCGCGAGCTTCAGGTGCGCCCAGGCGAATGGCAGACCGATGATCGTGATCGCAAAGCCCAACGCGAGGACAAGATGGCCCAGCGCCAGCCACCAACCGGCAAGGAGCAACCAGATGATGTTGCCGAGCGTACCGAGCGGACCGGTGCCGAGATCCTCCCGGCCGGTATAGCCGGCGCGTGACACCGCGGTCTTGCCGAACGGCAGGAAACTGTAGAGCGCCATGTTAAAGGCGGCCCGCGCCCAGGGCAGGCCGATGATCGTGATCGCCATGATCACCGCCGCCACCAGCCAGGCGACCGCCATCCACAGACCGCCAAACACGATCCAAAGCAGGTTGAGGAACAGATCGAGTGCCGGCATCTCGTGGTTCGATCCTGACCGAGGGTAGCGCCGCAGAATAATCATCATGCCCGCGACAGCGGGCACCCACGTTGGGTTAACAGCACATATGCGGCCCTGACCCCTCCGTCGCGCCGGGGAAGACACAGAGCGGGCGACGACACAGATAGGTACGATGGGCCCCGATCACACCTTTACCCCGCACCCGGCGACATCAAACCGGCCGTTTGTAAAGAATACCGTCTGCGATGATGGGCGCAGATGCTCGCTCGGCCATCGAGCGACGAGAGACCGGCCAACCGATCACCCCTGATCGCGATCAGATCGGCGCTCCCGTCGCGTGTCGTCGAGAACCGCACCATTCGCAAAAATGGCCGCGGCCATTGCGCGCGCCTGCGGCTGCCGCGTCAGCGGGCTTGCGGCAAAGCCGGCAGGCGGGCAAGCGGGTTCCTTGCTGAACCGCCCGCCGGCGGCTAACGTGGCAACGGCCATCTGAGGGGAGGAAATGCGATGTCGATACTCGTGATCGGCGGGACCGGCTTCATCGGGCGCCGTCTGGTACCATTGCTGGCGCAGCGCGGCGAAGAGATCGTCTGCATGGACATCAACCCGGCCACCGCCAATTTCGAGGGCTTTGGCAAGCAGGTGCGGGTCGTGCGCGGCGATGTCAGCCAGTTCGACGACGTCATGGCGACGATGATCGAAGCGAAGCCCGAGCGAGTGGTCAATCTCGCCTATTTCCTCGGCAGCGACTATCCGCCGCGAGTCGCGTTCAAGCTCAACATCCTGGGTATGGATAACTGCTTTGAGGCGGCACGGTTGTGCCAGGTCAGGCGGGTGGCTTATGCGAGTTCGCTCGCGGTCAGCGGCGAGCAGCATTTCTATGGCGACCGCGCCGTCGATGAAGACGATTTCCGGCACGGCCATGTGCAGTACGCAATGCACAAGATTTTCAACGAATGGCAGGCGCAGGATTACCGCGAAAAGCACGGGCTCGACATCACCGCGATCCGGCCCGCCAACGTCACCGGCAACGACAAGATCGTCGGCTCGGTCGACCACGTCAAAATCATCACCTTCCCGGCGCGCGGCGAACCGATCTCGTTCCCGTACAAGGACGCGATGCGCTGCCCGATCCATGTCGACGAGGTGGCCGAGGTCTTTGCCCGGGTGATCATGTCAGACCGGCCGGCGCACTGGATCTACAATACCGGCGGCATTGCGATCAGCCTCGGCGAGATCGCCGACATCGTCCGCGAGTATCTGCCGGACTCCAGGATCAACTTTGACAAGGACACCGGCGGCAAGGAGATCTCGGGCAACTATCTGATCGACAACCACCGCCTGGTCGAAGAGTTCGGTGTGCAATATCGCCCTTATCGCGAACGCGTACTGCAAATCATCAACGAAGTTCGCCGCGAGCGCGGTCTGCCGCCGGTCGCCGAACGCTGAACCGACCTTCTCCGGCCGCTGACCTTCTCCGGCCGCTCCTGGCGCAAAGCTGCCACGGATTTTCCCGCCTGTAGCGGCGGGTCGATTTCAGCTCCCTCGCTCGCTAGCGGCGGAGCTGGGGGTCGCGGTCCGGCGGCCAGGGTGCCGCGGGCCGGCGCGCCTGGGCGGTCCTGCCGCTCGCCGCTATCATGACCGGGTAATGGCTGATGCTCTCGAATTTCTCGGGCACTGTCGCCGGCTTTATCATCGCAACCATCTCCGCGGTCGGCTATTTTGGCGTCGTCGCTCTGATGGCGATCGAGTCGGCCTGCATCCCGATCCCGTCGGAAGTGATCATGCCGTTTTCCGGCTATCTCGCCTCGACCGGACGTTTCGATCTGCTGATCGTCGCCACCGCGGGAGCCATCGGCTGCAATCTCGGATCGACCATCGCCTACGCGGTCGGACGCTATGGCGGGCGACCACTGATCGAGCGCTGGGGATCTTACATCCTGATCAGCCCGCGCGATCTCGCCGCCGCCGACCGGTTTTTCACCCGCTATGGCGGGGTTGCGGTGCTGGTCGGGCGGCTCCTGCCGGTCATTCGAACCTTTATCGCCTTGCCAGCGGGCATCGCCCGACTGCCGCAAATCAAATTTCAGGTTTATACCTTTATCGGCTCGTGGCCGTGGTGTTTTGGACTTGCCTTTATCGGCTACAAGCTCGGCGGAAAATGGAATAGCGATCCACGATTGCACGCCATCATCCATCGCTTTGACTGGATTATTGTTGCCGGTGTCGCGGTTGGGGTGGTCTGGTACGTCTGGCGGCACCTGCGCCACGCCAGAGACTGACGTCGGTAGCGCTCTGATCAATCCGGGCCCGCCGCTGCCGCGGTCAGCGCCGGCGCCGGTACTGTTTCGCCATCTTGGCGCCGAGGCCGCGAACATGCCCGGTAAGCTTGGCAGCCGCCGCCGGCAGCCCCAGCATCGGATGATAGAAATTCTGCTGGTGGCGATTGCGGTGCCGCCGGTGGAGGAACTCGACCTCGGCTGTGGTCGGTAGCATCTCGACCAGATCGATGTGCTCCGGGCCAGCGTTTTCGGGTTTGTTCAGGCTCAGCGCGCCGAGCAGGTCGGGCGCCGCGGCGACGCGCGGAGTCAAGGGCGGGCCGAGATCGAACAGCCGATGCAGTGTCGACTGGATCGAACAATGGTCAAACGGCGGTGGCGGTTCGATGCCGGACCCCGGTGGCGGCCTGATGACGCTGCCCGGCGCGACATAGGGCGATACGATCACCGCCGGGACCCGAACGCCATACCGATCAAAACGAAAGCCGGCAGGATAGGGTCCGCCCGGGGGGATGGCAGCCGGCGGCGGCACGTGGTCAAAGCAGCCGCCATGCTCGTCATAGACGATGACGAGCAACGTGCGCGGCCAGCCCGGGGCGCTGCGCACCGCATTGTAAACAGCGCGGATCAGTTGCTCGCCATAGATCATGTTGTGCGGCGGGTGCTGGTCGTTGGGGACGGTTTGATGGCGTCGGCTGGGGAAATACCGCGGCTCGATGAAACTGTAGGCGGCGAGCCTGCCGGCGCTGGCATGGCGCTCGAACTCGTCCTCGAACAGACAGAAATGGGTCGGGATTCTGGGCCATAGATCAACCAGCGCCGCCGATTGCGGCTTGTCGTGGAAATAGATCCGCCAGTCCTGGCCGCACCTCTCAAGCCGCCGGAAGATTGTCGGCATCGCCGCCGGCAAGTAGGGCAGGTACCACTTGCGGTTGTTGACGTGGCCGCCAGCAGTGGCGCAATGCATGAAATACCGGTTCGGCCAGGTCTCGCAAGGTGCCGAGGCGTGCCAGCGATCGGAAACACCAAAAGCTTTGGCGAGTTGACTGATCACCGGGACCTGGGCGGGCAGAAAATGGTGCATCGCGGCGCGGGGGTCGCGGGGGCTGTCCCCTTCCGGCTGCGCCATATAGTTGTCGACGAATCCGCTCATGCTTGCGGCCGCGCCCGGGGCGGCGTTGCGGCCAAAAATCTGCTCGGTGATGTCGCTGAACAATTCGCCCGGATCGTCAGTCGGGATGCTGGCAGCGTGAGCTGTCAGTTTCGGGCTGCTCCACGCCCGGATCTCTTCGATTGAACCATCCGGCTTATGCCACGGATTGGTTTCGGTGCCGTCCAACCCGTCGAACCCCTCACTTTTCGGATAGAGCCGACCAAACATATTGTCGAACGAACGGTTTTCGAGCGCGAGAACCACGACGTGGTCGATCTTTGGCATGCGGCTTCCCGCCCGCAGTTGCATCCCGAAACGAGGCGCCCGTGCGCTGGCGTTGGCACGGCGCACCCTCATCGGAAGCAACACCGCCACCTCTAAGCCGGGTTCACCGCGAAGCTTTTTTCGCCGGATCGGGTGAGTTGCCCGCCGCAGCGAGGATCGCAGCGTCCGGCGCCGAGGCGCACAATAGCGCTGCTCGCAAACAATTCACGAGCGCTCGTGCGCTCCCGGCCGAGCCGTGAAATGGCCAGGCGAAATTATCGCCCGGCCGGTTTGATCATTTCACGGGAGAATCTTGGACCGGGTTTTGTCTGTCAGGTGGTCGCGGGCTCGTTGTATTCGCTGTCGCTGACATGCGTCCCCCAGGCAGTGCCCTGCCCCTGCTCGCCGGCTTCGGACAGCGCCAGATGCGCGAACAGGCGGTCGGGTGCCGCCCCGTGCCAATGCAGCGTATCGGGGGGAATATTGACCGTATCCCCCGGGTTCAGCACTTGCGGCTTTTCGCCCTTGAAGCAGATGCGACCGACCCCGGACAGACAGAACAGCGTCTGCCCAACCGGATGCGAGTGCCACGCCGTGCGCGCACCCGGTGTGAAGGTGACAACCGACCCGCCCATGCGCGAGGGCGCCTCTGCGGTGATGACCGGATCCTGGAAGACGACCCCGGTGAAGGTCTCGGCCGCACCGCGTCTTGTGGTGCGTGCCCCGGCGCGAATCACCCCGGCTTTTACTGGCATGACTGGGCTCCTTTCAGTGTCGACGGCCTCTCGGCCCAAAAATTAATCGCGGCCCAGCTTAACGGTCCCACCCGGCGCAAAGCAATCCGGGCGATCAACACCAGCACGGCTGCATCGCGGTCAAGTTCCAAGCTGCGAGATCAGCGTGGCATAGTAGTCAAGGATCGCAGGATTTCGTCGGCTTTGACTGCCGGCAGGCGCACGGTCATGCCGGCGATGCCGAAATCGCGGTTGCGCCTTGACGCAGCGAAGCTGCCGTCGAAGGAGCCAGGGCGGCCGGCCGCGGGTTGGCCGCCGCGGCAGCTGGCCGTCATGCTCGCAACAGTTGCGGCAGATCGGACCTACAACACTCACCATCAAGGCACTCACCATTTGACCCGCAGTTGCTCGAAAGGCGGCGGCGGGTCGGCGAGCGAACGGTCAATTCAGCACACCGCAAACCGGGGGCGACGGTTGACGCGCGCCACGTTACATTCTATCAATTGCCTATGAATTGCGCATACCGAACCCTGATGACCGTCACTGTCTCGCGCGGCATTGCCGTCGGGGCTGGGAGTATGCGTGTGCACTGAGTAAGACCCTCACGCGACAACACCCGGGTCCCGCCGAAACCGGCCGGGGCCCATTTTTTACGGGTCTCCCTCCAGCTTCGGCGGCTTCCCGGCAGAATCCGGGGAGTGCCAAGTGAAACCGGTCTTTCGCGGCGCGGGGCGACCTCGCGGCGGCGCCGGATCCGGTCTGTCAGGCGAGTTGCGGGCGACGCTGGCGCTCGCCGCACCGCTGGCTGCCGCCAACCTCGCGCAAATGGCGATGGGCGTCACCAACACGATCATGGTCGGTCGGCTCGGCGCAATGCCGCTGGCCGCCGCCGGTCTCGGCGGGATGCTTTATTTCACCGGCGGCATCGTGCTGCAAGGCGTCCTCTTCGCCGTGGCGCCGCTCGCCGCCCAAGCCCTCGGCGCCGG